>JAOFOL010000025.1 GCA_028042835.1 Opitutales bacterium
TGATGACTTCAACAAAATACCCCGTGATGATCAGGCGATTTATGATATGGTGAAGGCAACGGTCGAATGGTTTGGCGAGGATGTCGATTACTATGGCATTTTTCACGAAGCCAATCACCCCAAGTACTGGGATGGCAACTGGGATGACTTGATGGATTTATTCATTCTGCCCGCCACCCGTGCAATTCGAGACTATGAAAAGGAAACCGGAGACAAGAAAGTCATTTCCACCGCTGGCTTGTCACCGTCCAGAAATTGCAAGGAGTGGTACGATGTACAACTGAAGTCAAAGGAGCTCATGAGTATGATTGATAACTTCGCTCTCAACCTGAGTGACTTCAATAATGGATGGGGGGGCGGTCTCCTCACCTGGGTAGGTTCGGTATGGAGCCAAATGGAATACATGGATAAACGCCTCCGTGAGGAAGGATATGCCGATAAAGGAATCGTCGCGGCTGAAAGCTGGATCTGCTGGGACGGTAGAAAAACCACCCATGGCCCCGAAGGAAGCGGAGATACGGTTGAATCGACCCTGCGAATTTTCGGTGAATGCCTTCAACGTGGGCTAAGCTTGGCTAATCTCCCTTGGGCTGACAATAACAGTGCGTGGACCATGGGACTGACCAAGCGGCTTGACTATAATGGGCGACTGGCTGTGTTGGGCGAAAAACTAAATCCGAATTTCTCGGGAGGCCCCGCCATCGCTACCCGCAAATTAAACCTGATAGGATCGGATGAAACTTTCACCATTCAGAACGATGTGCCTGCAATCTCCCGTAATAAATTTGGTGCACCCTATGCGGTGGCCGATGACCCCAATCATACCCATTACTATATTTGGCGCTGGTTTGCCCAGTTGTCAGCCGGGCAGAACGAGTGTATTCATCATGCCATTGCCGGTGAGGAAAGAAATGATATCACATTAAGTGAAGTGAAGGACCAGGACTTCATGCGTATGAGTTCTTACGATCGTACAGAGGACAGATTCATCGTTTTGGTTGCACGGAGGAAAGCAAATAGAGATCCTCAGGATTTCACGATCTCCATACCGGCAACAATACAGAGAGGAAAACGGTATAACCGCGACGAACAATTTGTTGGCGAAGGGTTCAAAGAAGGCGAGCAGGTTCGAGTGGTATGGACCACCGAAGATGTCGAACCCAAGACTGGGTATCGGAAGAATAAAACAAGTGGAGAAAGTTCTGTCATAGTGGTTACCAATGGGCAGTTAACCTTTAGCGTTCCTCAAACCCATCGACTGACCTCTGTTATTTTTGAATCGTTACGCTGATTTTCAAAACGATTTAACCTGCTTCATTATCCCGTAAATCGTGGTTGAAGAACTTTTCACCCAAGATTCAGAGAGTACTTTTTGATCAACGATCATCCCTAACGAATCGATTGGATTCTCCCTTTCATTAACCTTACCCCAATCGTTAGTTGGCTTATTTCTAATTCTTCTTTCTTGCCTGACAGTAAGAATTGAGACTCCATATAGTAACCCTTCTTTTGTATGTCCCTGCCATTTATTCTTTTACTCGTTGGAATTCTCACCGTAGTCGGGGGAATTATTTGGTTACGATTGCATGCCTTTCTTGCCCTCACACTCGCTGCACTTTTAGTGGGAATGCTTACCCCAGTCACCTTGTTGGAAAGATATCATGTGGAAGAAAAGGGAGTTTCAATAGAAGAAGCCAAAAAACTGGCTGATAAAAATGTGGGAACACGCGTGGCTGAAGGCTTTGGTCGGACCAGTGCCAAAATCGGCATTCTCATTGCCATGGCTGCAATCATCGGAACCTGCCTTATGGAGAGTGGAGGTGCCCTTCGTATCGTACGTTCCTTTCTTTCGCTGCTCGGTGAGAAACGGGCACCCGAAGCCCTTACCGGAAGCAGTTTCCTTCTCGGTATCCCCATCTTTTTCGATACTCTTTTTTACCTGATGATTCCATTGGCCCGGGCATTGGCAGCTCAGACCAAGAAGAATTATGTGCTCTATGTAATGGCTATCGTGGCGGGCGGTGCGATGACTCACTCCCTCGTACCCCCCACCCCCGGGCCCTTAGTGGTGGCTGGTGAATTGGGAGTGGATCTGGGAAGAATGATCGTAGGTGGAATACTTGTTGGCCTGGTGGGCATGACTGGAGCCTTTGCCTACGCCCGTTGGTTCAATCGTAATCACCCGATGGAATTACGGACCAATCCAAATGAAAAAGAAAGCAAGTACCTTAAGCTGTCCGATACTCCAAATGAGCAACTTCCCAGTCTACTGTCTTCTCTATCTCCAATTTTAATCCCTGTAATACTACTTGCCGGGAAATCTTTACTTTTACAATTCTCTGATACTCTCAATAAAAACGGATGGGGTGGATTGCTTGATCTATTTGTTCTTCTGGGGGACAAAAATATTGCCCTTACCCTGGGAGCATTACTCGCCCTCCGGCAACTTATGAAATCCAAAATTTCCTCCAAGCCGGATCTTTCGGAATCAGTAAAATCTTCTCTGCAAGGAGCAGGCGTGATCATTCTTATAACTGGAATGGGTGGAGCCTTTGGTGGAATTCTTCAACAAACATCTCTCGGCTTGGAAGTTTCCAATTTTGTAAGCAGTCAGGAATTTGGATCCCTCGCTATTTTAGTGGTGGCCTACTTTACCACCTCTGTTATCCGGATTGCCCAGGGAAGTGCCACCGTGGCCATGGTGACCTCTATCGGCATAGTTGGGGGTTTGGTGGAACAAGGAATCGGTATTCACCCGGTATACCTTGCTCTCGCTATCGGGTGTGGAGCCAAACCGATCCCATGGATGAATGATAGCGGGTTCTGGGTGGTCGGAAAACTGGCCGGCTTTACCGAGGCCGAAACCTTCAAGACTTTTTCCATCGTTATTGCCCTGCAGGGGATATGTGGAGGAATAGCGGTCTTAGCTTTTGCTTATTTTTTCCCTAACTTCCTTTTCTAAGTTGGATTGCTTTAATGTAAATCAAGGATTCCCTCGATTGCATTCTGGATTCTGTCTGCCACTTCCGAAGGCACACGAGGATTAAACGGGCCACCATCACCTGAATCGATGTCATCAAATTCAGATTGAATCATTGCTTCCACCACAGCGGAATAATTATATACCCGACCGTTTTCAAAACGTATTTTCTCAAAGGCAGAAATCCGATTCTCAATCTCCTGAGAAGTCTCAAAATCACCAACCCGTTGAGCATTATTAATCAGGTCACCTGCCCGGGCAAAAAGAACGGAAATTCCAGAGGTATGACCACGGGCACCAAAACGGGCAGCCTCCGTTGAGCGATCTCCTACCCCCCAAATTACCATTCCCTGATTCCCAATTGACTCGCATAAACCTGTAACTTCATTCTCCTGGGTTCCCACTTTGATCCCAATAAATGCAGCAGATTCCCGCACAAGACGAACCACCGTCTCCAGATCTCGGCTTTGACGGTGATAGTACAAAAGGCGGGCATTAAAATTACCCATCATTTTCTCACCAAAAGTATGAAATGTCTCAAAAAAACCTTCCATGCTATACACCCCTCCCAATGGCATAATCAAATAGGCATCTGGGGCTCGTGAAATCATGGACTGGGCTGCGATTAGGTTCTCAGCTTCCGGTAAGGGATTCGGAACCACCGCGGATAGAAGGACTCCTTTGTCCCCCATCACTTCTCCGGTCACTTTGATCAGCTCGTTCTGATCCT
Source organism: Opitutales bacterium (assembly GCA_028042835.1). GTDB lineage: Bacteria > Verrucomicrobiota > Verrucomicrobiia > Opitutales > Seribacteraceae > Seribacter. Next base: position 3,711 of record JAOFOL010000025.1, read on the forward strand.
CAAGGGATACATGATGGATTAGGCTGGTTCCCGCGATGCAGATTACCCGGGGACGCTGATCCGAAAGATGATTATTTTCCATCAGATAAGTAATATTCTTTGCGTGGGCAACAAAATCGATTTTTCCACCCCGAAATGGAATCAGTGGAATAGTGGTGACGGAGTTCAGTCCGTCCATCAGTTCAGTTCTTGTGAAGCTCATAACTTATTAATGGTTTACCAACGCGGTAATTTTCTTTCCCATTTAGGATCCACATGCTTACGCATTTCTGCAGTGTCATCCCGTTTTCGATATGGACATTGATTATACCTCTCATGTCCGCGGGCAAGTTGATCGTAATCAATTTCCACCCCCAGCCCGGGCTTGTCTGTTATTTCAACACAACCATTTACAATGGGAACGCGTCCATCGATTACAATTTCATCTTCTTCAGTCTGCCACGGGTAATGAGTATCACAGGCATAAGTCAAATGAGGAGTGGCGGACGCGACATGGGCCATACCCATAAGAGAAATCCCCAGGTGGTTATTTGAATGCATCGAAAGCCCGAGATCAAAAGTTTGACAAAGCTTCGCTAAATGCTGTACCTGCCTCATTCCTCCCCAATAATGATGATCGCATAAAATGATCTGGGCAGCATCTTCCTTAATTGCCTGCGGCAAATCATCAAAGCAGGTTACCGCCACATTGGTGGCTAAAGGGGTGGTAATCCCTTCAGCCAAAAGCCTCCGTCGAACCTCCGCCATTCCTGAAATTGAAGCGGTCGGATCCTCAAGATACCCTCCACGCCCCAGCTCCTCAGCCAGTTCCTTTGCGACCCGGACCGAAGTTTCCACCGTCCACGCTGAATTAGGATCAATTCTAAGTGGAACTTCGGGACCTAGTTCCCGGTATAATTGCTTAATCGTTTCGATCTCCTCATCAGGGTGAAGTACCCCGGCCTTAAACTTAATCGACCCAAACCCATATTCTTCCCGCATCCGGATTACCTGACCAACCAGTGTTTCCGGGCTCAGGCATTCTCCATATTTGTCTTCACGTGAATCGTCTCCATCTCCTCCTCCTCCCGCATGTTTGTAAAAAGGATAGGCTGAAAACGGGACTCGATCCCGGACCCGCCCACCAATCAAGTCACAAACCGATTTCCCAACAGTCTTCCCAATCAGATCCAAACATCCCACTTCAATTGCGGCATAAGTTCTTCGATTCGCATCAACGGGGTTTTCCCCGGGAACCAAATGAGTCTGCGTTGCATCTTGTGCAGTTCCCTTTTTGCCAAGCATAGAAGCGAGGGTACCCGTCAATTGATAAGGATCAGTTCCCTGAATTTGCTCACTTAAACTCATAAGAGCATTCATTGGTGCCTCCCCGCCATAGGTTTCACTCACTCCAATTACGCCATCCTCGCTTATGAATTCCAGAATATTTCTGAGGGCATACGGTTGATGAAGCCCGTAGGAACTGCGCAGAGGAGGATCGGCTATCGCCACTGGAGTCACCCTCATCTCCCTAATTTTTATTTGATCATTCATAGAAAACTCAACTCATCAGAACAAATCCCATCCCCGTAAGTAAAGAAAGAACACCCATGTCATCTAAACTAATAGTATATACATGGATTGCTTGAAATTCCTAACATATCGCGTAGCATAAAATATTTTTGTATAATATACCCTAAATTCACTTCCAGAATATGAAAACTCCTAAGTACTAGCATTATGTCTGATAAGAAAACTGAGCCAGAACCCCAAAATCCACGACGTAATTTTATTCAAAAGTCTATTCTTGGAGCCTCCACTTTTGCAGGTCTGAGCGTTGCTTCAAATGCCCATGCATCGGTAGAGAACGGAGTTGAGGATTTTGAACCAGAAATCATCAATGAAGTTGATATTCTGGTTGTGGGGAGCGGATCTGCTGGTATCACCGCAGCGCTGCAAGCTGGCCGAGCAGGAGCTAAAACTCTATTGGTCGAAAGAAGCTTTCAACTGGGTGGCACCACCACCACTGGGGGCGTCGCCTACCCTGGATTGTTTGATGCCTGGGGTAAGCAAGTGATCGCTGGGATCGGATGGGAACTCATTAAAGAAAGTGTGGAACTGGATGGAGGCAAGTTTCCCGATTTTTCAAAAGTCCCCCGGTCTCACCACCATAATCAAATCCAAATTAATCAATTTATTTTCGCCTTATTGGCTGAAGAAAAATGCCGCGAAGCGAATGTAGACATCGCTTATTACGAATTCCCTTCCAAGGTTACTAAAACCGATAAAGGATGGCAGGTGGACTGTGTCGGCTTTGGGACCAAGCGCAGGGTTCTTTGCAAGCAAATTGTAGACTGTACCGGAGGAGCGGAAGTTGTAGGAATGCTTGGATTTGAAAGACTCCGCGAGAAGGAAAGGCAACCAGGGTCTTACCTTTATCAAATGGGCAGTTCTCATAACCCAGCCAGTAAACAACTCCACAGGCTCTATGTGCATGGGGCCGACTCCACCAATTCGCGCACTGCCACCTTGGCCAACCTGACGGGAAGAAAAACAATTTTAGAAAAAGTCAGAAGAGATAAAAAACGCCTGATGCACTTACAACCCGAGACCGGATTTAGGGAAAGCTACCGTATAGTCGGAGAAACTCTTATCTCGGTTCAGGACTACACCTCAGGACGTCATTTTGATGATGCAGTATCCTATGCTTTTTACCCCGTTGATCTGCACACCCGCACGGGGGTAAGACCCAAGCCTTTAAAACGCGGAACTGTACCCACGGTTCCCTTGCGTGCCCTGATCCCCAAAGGAAGTGAAAATATTATCGTGGCTGGAAGATGTGTCAGCAGTGATCGTCTTGCCAACTCAGGCCTACGCGTACAGGCCGCCTGCATGGGAATGGGACAGGCAGCCGGGGCAACCGCTGCACTGGCAGCAGAATCGAACACTACGCCTCTTAAGGTTCCCTTATCCAAGATTCACGGACTTCTCCAAAATCACCAAGCCATTATCCCCTCCAAGGCATAATTTCACTTGAAAAAACGACGACTAGTCTCCCTCTTTAATGCCATCCTGTTTGGGGTGATGGCAGTGACTGGGATAATTGCTTTTATTCAACCGTTCTCGATCGAAATCATTGGCCTGCATGCCCTCACCGGATTCCTTTTCATAGGAGTGGTCGTCGGCCATATTTTCAATAATTCGGTTGCCCTGAAAAAGTATATCAAAAGTCCTGTAGTACTTGGAGTAATCGGGGTTATTATTTTTACAACGCTCCTGTTTTATTATCAACCTGCTCCGATTAAGAAAATACTTGGGCTGAGTGGGAATCTTGGCCCTGCCCTCGACCTTTTTGAAATGGATGAAAAAGGAATGACTTATCGATACTCACCGGATCCGGGATATAAGATGCTCATCGATTTGCGCACCGGTCCGGCATACGCCCTCAAAAACCCGCCCCGGTTGGCGGTTTGGCTAGAAAACCAGTCACTCTATCATATCAAGACTCTCTATGTTTCCGACACACCCGATAACCGGGAACAACTCCCCTACTGGGCATTTAAGGTTAAAGGATGGGAAAAAGCCCAGAAGGAAGCGGAAGAAAAAAACCTCAGCCTTGAGGATTCGGTCGATGCGGTATCGGAGGCAACGGCCAATGGCTCCTTCGATCCGGCTGATTATATTCTACCCACCGAGCAAAACGCATCCATGCCCTATCGGGTTATGATCGAAGTCAACCAACCCAATGATCCATCGAGTAAACTGGATGATCAACCATCCCTGGTTTATGAGGTGGAAGTCGACAATTATGACCCTTACACTTTTCAGCTTCTTGAATTAGTAGGATTCCCGGTTTTAGAAAAGGATACGGAAAAAGAGGAATGGTACCTCAGTTATGCGGATGAAAGTATAGAATCGGCCTTTGAAATAGTGGACAGCGTGCTTTTACAAATTGACCGGGCAGTGGATAAATCATTTTTCAAAAGCACAACATCTCCCTAATGTTTGGATAATATTTCTAAGATTTCATTTTTCGCATAAGAAAAGAAATCCTTAAGACATTTACAGAATAATTACTGAAATTATGTCGAATTTTAACCCAGATGAAATCATTCAAGATGTCCTTGCGGGAGACAAGGACAAGTTTCGGACACTCCTTCGGGAATATGGATTATTGGTCCGTGGCTACCTTGCATCCAGAGTCTACCATTTGGAGGATGCCGAGGACTTGGCACAGGAGTCCTTCCTTATTGCTTTCTCCAAGCTATCTTCCTACGAGATCGGGACGAATTTCCGGGCATGGCTTTTGAGCATCGCCAAGTATCAGTTGTCCAATCATTGGCGCAAAACTAGTCGGCGGGCCAACACCATGGATAAATTCAGGCATGACATTGCCGGTGCCATCCAACCAGAAATGGTCAAAGCATCCGATGAGATGAAACAAAACCAAATTAATAAACTGCTCCACTGTATTTCCGAATTACCTGACCGTACCCGTCATTTGATTAGAGCGGGACTCGACGGAGTGCGCATGGAAACTCTCGCTGAAGAAATGAATTTAAAACCCAACGCAATTTACCAACTTCGTCATCGTGCACATATCGTTCTGCGTAAATGTATGGAGAACAAGGAACCAAAATCCGCATCATGAAAAACTTAGATAAAGACCCTGACTTCCTGGATCTACTGGCCGCCTGGCATGAAAATAAAAATGTATCCCCTTCCAGACGTGCAGAGCTCCTTCAGCGTTTGGAAAACGATGAAAGGCTAAGGATCGAACTGGCTCGGGAAATCGAAATGGCCGGTCTCACTCGGGCCGTTCAGGCAGGGGAACCCCGATGGTTGGAATTGGAAGAAAAACTCGGAATGTCCAGCGAACAGGGTTCTCCAGATTTTGAATCATCGGTTATGGATCGTGTCTCAAAATCTGCCACACCAAAAGCTAATCAAACTCTCTCCTTCCCTAAGTTCGCGTGGATTGGATGTGCCGCGGCTTTGGTATTTGCCCTTTTCTATTTATCGAACGAAAAACCCATTGAACTCGGGGTCGCTCAGGTAATTAGGCTTGAAGGGGAAGATCATGGTCATCACCAAAATCAATTTTTAAAGAAAGGGGAAGAATTCACCATTGAGCAAGGATTAGTCGAAATGGCCTTTCGTGACACTGGGGTACACCTCGTGGGCACTGGCCCTCTTAAAATGACGCTAATTAGCAATGACCGCGTTTTTCTTAATGAGGGTGAAATAAAGCTTGTGGTACCTCCTCAAGGAATTGGCTTTGTAGTGGATACTTTGGAGCGAAAATTCGTGGATTTAGGAACCAGTTTCGTGGTGCAGGCAAATGATCAGGGCTCGCAGGTTCTTGTTCTAGAGGGAGAAATTGCAGTAGGAGCAAGAAACGATAGCTCGAGTCAACTTATGGGTAAAGGATCCATGGCAAATTTTGACCGTAATGGAAAAATGGAAATGCGTTCAGAAAAACACAGTGGAGTGCCTGAGCTATCCGTTCCACCCATGGTTCAAAATACTTCTTCTTTGAACGGGAAGATCTTCGGTATTGCAAAAGGGTCTGAACCAATCCCTTCCAGCAGAGACGAAATTCAGGAAAAGAGTATCACCAAACGGTTTCTATCTCTGGTTAAATCAGGATTTAAAAAAACAAAAGGTCTCGAAAACTTTATTCAAGGGCGTCCACTTCGGTACACCGGTATAGCTGGGAGTTACAATCATTTTCCAAAAAATGTAAGCCTCGGTTCTTATTCCGAAATGCATGGATGGATGGCATGGTATCAGGGAAAAGTAAAAGCTCCCGAACCCGGCCGTTACCGGTTCTGGGGCTATGCGGACAATAACCTTCTCGTATCCATAAATGGCAAGGCGGTATTTGAGGGCTCACGCTCGGATTCTCATCTTCGTAACCACCTTAAGGTTTTTCGGAATAACCATCCTTCCTTTCCTTGTCTGAATTCAAGAGCCGGTTTTGCCCGTGGAAAATGGATCACTATCGGCGATGAACCTGTACAAATTGATCTTCTCTTTGGTGAAAGAAGTGAAAACCTTACTTCAGGTATCCTGCTCATCGAAAAAGAGGGGGAATCCTATGAAAAAACTTATTGGGGACAGCCTAAATGGCCCTTATTCCTGACCGAATTGCCTCAAGAAAAGCAATTGGTCGAACTTGATGAATTACGCATTCATATGGAAGAAAACATACAGGGCTCCTTTTCCATCTCCAATAATAGCGTCTGGAAAGTGGTTAAGGGTACCTGATCTTCTTTCCCTCATTTCGGTTTTCCGGTTTGCCCCCAACTCTTACTCTTGAAATTATTTTGATTTCATTATCCCCCTTAATTTATGAAAAACAAAACCTGTCATTCAACATACATAACCCTTATATCATTCCTCCTTTCATGTCTATCGGCAGGTGCAGCTGTCGATCTCTTCAACGGAAAAGACCTCAGCGGCTGGCTTGGGAAAGAAGAGTTCTGGAGAGTTGAAAATGGTACTATCATCGGTGAAACCACCAAAGATAAGCCAACCAAGGGAAATACTTTTTTGATTTGGAAAGGAGGAGAAGTCAAAGATTTTGAATTCTCCTGTCAGGTAAAATTCCAGGGAAATAATTCCGGTGTTCAATACCGCAGTGATGCTGTCGGAGACATCAAGGATTGTGTCCTACGTGGCTACCAGGCTGACCTACACCCCAAGCAGGAATTCTTTGGGATGCTTTATGGAGAAAAATTTGGAAAACGAGGAATTATTGCCAGGCGTTGGCAAAAAGTGGACGCACGCGGAGATAAGGATGTAAAGGTGCTTGGATCGGTTGGCGACAAAACCCAGTTAGATGGTGAAAAGTGGAATAAATTGACCGTTATTGCGGTGGGTAACCGCCTTATTCATATGGTCAATGATTTGATTACAGTGGATATTACGGAAAATCACCCGGATGCGATCGCCCAAGGACACCTTGGACTGCAACTTCATCAGGGAGCACCCATGAAGGTTGAATTTAAGGAACTTAAATACCACAAACTCACCGGTAAGGATGCCAAGAAGGCCCTCGAGCAAGCCCTCGAGTCAAAGCCTAAAAAACAGGCCTCTAAACCAGCACCCAAGCCAAAAATGGAATCTCTTGCCCGTTCAGCTACTTCTCCCGCACGAATCAATATTGCCGACGGATTTAAGATTGATCTGCTTTATTCAGTACCCATGGACAAACAGGGTTCATGGGTTGCCATGTGTATGGATAATAAAAACCGCCTGATCGTCAGTGATCAATACGGTGGGATCTTCCGTTTTCCTATTCCAGCTGCGGGCAAGAAAATTGATCCCGCCAGCATCGAGCAAATCACCTATTCCGCGGAACGGGCAGGCATGGGCAAGCCAACCGATGCACAAAAAAAACTTCCACAAATTGGACATGCACAAGGACTTTGCTACGCCTTTGACAGTCTTTATGTCGTAGTCAACTCCCGCTCGAGTTCAACCGGGGCCGGAGTATTCCGCCTCTTAGACACTAATCAGGACGATAAGTTCGACAAAATTATAACCATTAAAAAACTTTCCGCCACCGGGGGCGAACACGGTCCGCACGCCATCATTCCAGCTCCGGACGGCAAACATTTATATGTGGTCATGGGGAACCAGACCCCACTCCCGGACGACTACACCCACTCCCGAGTTCCGGAACTCTGGGGAGAAGATCAATTATATCCATCCCTGCAGTATTTCATGAAGGGCGCGGTCGCTCCGCTCGGGCATTTTGCTCAGATTGACCCTGAAGGAAAAACCTGGGAAGTTATGTCCACCGGTTTTCGTAACCAATACGATGCTGCGGTCAACCGCGAGGGTGAGCTTTTTACCTATGATGCGGATATGGAGTGGGACATGAATACACCCTGGTATCGTCCCACCCGCGTGAATCATGTGATCGATGGATCCGACTTTGGATGGCGCACCGGTTCCGGTAAATTCATGGATTATTGCAGTGACACCTTTGGCACCGTGGCTGATGTGGGACCCGGCTCGCCCACAGGAGTATGCTTCGGCTATGGAGCGAAGTTTCCAGCCAAGTACCAAAATGCATTTTTCATCAGTGACTGGTCTTACGGGAAATTATATGCGGTACATTTATCCCCCCAAGGTTCAACCTATACTGGAAAGGTCGAGGAGTTTGCCAGTGCCCAACCTTTTCCGCTCACCGATCTGCTGGTCAATCCAAAAGACGGTGCGATGTACATTGCTGTGGGAGGAAGAAAAGTGCAGTCCGGGCTTTATCGTATAACTTACGAGGGCAAGGAATCAACCGCACAGGCAAAATCCATGCCCGGCGGTGAGGAAGCCAGAAAACGCAGGCAAGCATTGGAATCTTTTGTCCAAAGAGAAGCCAAACCAGCAAATAAAAACCAATTAAACAAAATTTGGAGCTCTTTAGCTGCCCAGGACCGTGGGATTCGCCATGCCGCCCGAGTCGCTCTGGAAAAACAGCCCGTTAAAAAATGGAAAAGCCGATTAGCCTCTGAAAAAAGTCCGACCGCTGCATCCGCTGCTATGATTGCCTTGGCCAGAGCTGATGCTACAAGCGGTGAAACCGTATTGCAAAAAGCAATGACTTTTAAATACAGGGATCTCAAATCCCGTCAGCAAAAGCTCGACCTACTCCGATCCATCACCCTTGCCCTGACCCGTGGAGGTCAGCCTGCCGAGGAGCAAAAGGGAAAGCTGATCGCATGGATTGATCAGATTTACCCAGCATCCACACCGGAGGAAAACCGTGATCTTTCCGCAATTATGCAGTTCCTCCAGGCACCATCGGCAGCAAGAAAGGGAATGGCACTTTTAAGGGGAGCTTCCGGACAGGAGGAACAAATCGGTTATGCCCTTAATCTCCGCCATCTAAAGAACGGATGGACCTCCCTCCTACGCGAATCTTATTTTAAATGGTTTGTACGGGCGGGTAACTTCAAGGGAGGTGCCCGACTCAACAACTACCTGGATGGCATTAAAAAAGATGCGATTGCCAGTGTTAAGGACTCGCAAATGACCGAGGGACTGAAAAAGATAATTGATACAAAACCCCAGTCCAGTGCTCCCCAGTTTACTTTTGAACCCCGTACTTTTGTCAAAAATTGGACAATGAAAGAAATGGGCAAATGGGTACCCAGTGGAGTACCCGGAAAGAGAGACTTTAAGAATGGCCGTCAAATGTTTGGTGCAGGGAGCTGCTATGCATGTCACCGAATCGGGGGCGAAGGAGGAGCGGTTGGACCCGATCTTACTTCCGTTGGTGGTAAGTTTGGAGGTTATGATCTGATTGAGTCCATCGTGGATCCCGGAAAAGAAATAAGTGATCAATATGGATCAAGTATCTTCAGCCTGAGCGATGGTTCTCAACTTAACGGCCGAATCATGAACATGAGGAACAATGAGTACTGGATAAACACGGATATGATGCAGCCCAGCATGGTTACCAAAGTAAAAGCGGAAAATTTAGCTTCTATTGAACCATCCACGGTTTCCATGATGCCTCCAGGACTGCTAAACACCATGGACAAAGAAGACATTCTTGATTTAATGGCCTATTTAATTGCTGGTGGTAAACCGGATCACCAACTCTTCACCAAATAGTTTTTAAATTCAATCTTACATCCAGCCCTTTTACCTATGAAGAAACTCATTAGCTTACTCTGCGTGTTTGGTGGAACCCTTTGGGTATCTGCTCAAAAATCTCCCAATGTTCTCTACATCATTTCCGATGATCAGTCTTGGACCGACTATGGTTTCATGGGGCACCCTCAAATTAAAACTCCTCACTTGGATAAACTCGCCAACGAAAGCGTGCTTTTCGAGCGCGGCTATGTCCCCACCGCTCTATGCCGTCCTTCACTCGTAACTTTGATCAACGGCCAATACGCTCACAAACATGGAATTACCGGAAATGATCCATCTCCCAAACGCTATCTCAAAGAAAAAAGTAATCAAAAGAAAGCTCAGCTTATTTCCTATCTCGACCGTTTCGAAACCTTACCCAATTTACTTGGAGAAAAGGGATACCTCAGCCACCAGAGCGGAAAATGGTGGGAAGGAAACTTTAAGCATGGTGGGTTTACACACGGAATGACACGTGGCTTCCCCCAACCAGGTGGACGCCATGGAGATGATGGATTGAAGATCGGACGGAATGGCTTACAGCCGATTGAGGATTTTGTGGACCATTCGATGAAAGAGAATAAGCCTTTCTTTTTATGGTACGGGGTTTTCCTTCCACACACCCCACACAATCCGCCCGAACGTTTACTCAAACCATACCAAGACCTTGGTCTCCCCCTTTCCATAGCTAAGTACTATGCCATGTGCACCTGGTTTGACGAGACCTGCGGGCAGCTTATTGATATTTTAGAAAAAAGGAACCTGCGGGATGACACTATTATCGTCTATGTCACCGACAATGGATGGATCCAAAATCCTGAAAAGAACGGATATGCCCCCCGATCCAAACAAACCCCTTACGAAGGCGGTATTCGCACGCCGATCATGTTTTCCTGGCCCAATGGAAACCTGAAGAACGGAAAACGAAAAGATGTGGTATCCTCGATCGATCTTTTCCCCACCGTTTTGGCCGCCACCGGTGCCCGTACTCCTAAAGATTTGCCCGGCTTAAACCTTCTCGATAATTTAAAAAATGAAAAACCCATCAAAAGAAAGGGAATCTTTGGCGAAAGCTTCGCCCATGACATCGCAGATGTCGAGAACCCCGAGGAGTCGCTCATCTTCCGATGGACCATTGAAGGAAAATGGAAACTTTTGCTTACCTATGACGGGGAGGTTAACCGCTATAAAACAACCCATCCACGGGAAGAAAAACGTCCTCAATTATTCAATTTGCTTCAAGACCCCAAGGAGGAAAAGAATCTGGCCGAACAAAACCCGAAAGTGGTGGCAAGGCTCGCCGCTAAGATCGGAAAATGGTGGCCAGTTAAGGAACGTAAGGTTCTGACCAAGTGGGAATAAAGAATAGTCTCATGAAGAACCTATTCTCGCTTAGCCTAGGTAGCGCCCTTCTTTTCTTACATCTAAATTTATCCTCCGAACAAAAGCCTAACATCATCCTCTTTTTAGTCGATGACATGGGTTTGATGGACACCTCCGTGCCCATGCTCACGGATAAGGAAGGTAAGCCTCAAAAGCATCCCCTCAATGATTGGTACCGCACCCCCAGTATGGAACGATTGGCCAAGCAGGGAGTACGCTTTTCTCAGTTTTATGCCCAGTCTGTCTGCTCTCCCACGAGGGCTTCCATCATGACGGGACAAAATTCCGCAAGGCATCGGGTTACTCAATTCATCAGTCCGGAAAGTAAAAATGCTGGACCACAAGATTGGAAATGGGAAGGACTGACCTCCAAGGATGTAACCCTACCCTCCGTTCTTCGATCCAATGGCTATCATACAATCTTTGCTGGCAAAGCACACTTTGCCCCCATTGGACACGAAGGCGAAGACCCTACAAAGCTTGGATTCGATATTAATATCGCAGGCTGTTCCTTTGGTGCCCCCGGTAGCTATTTGGGAGAAGACGGCTATGGCAACCTCGATCCCAAAAGAAAAAGAAGGGCTATTCCTGGACTGGAAAAATATCATAAGACTGACACCTTCCTCTCCGAAGCGATCACCTTGGAGGCCAAGGATGCTGTCACCCGGTCGATCCAAAAGGAAAAGCCCTTCTTTTTGTACATGTCGCATTATGCAGTGCACAGTCCTTTCCAGTCCGATCCACGATTTATCAAGAATTATGAAAACTCGAAAAAGCCAAGGTCTGCCAAGTCATTTGCCACTCTGATCGAGGGAATCGATAAATCACTTGGTGATCTTATGGATCATGTTGCAGATAAAGGTGTGGCCGAAAATACCCTGATCCTCTTCGTCGGAGATAATGGATCAGACGGACCCTTGGGAGATACTTACGGTTATTTCAGCTCAGCACCTCTGCGTGGAAAAAAAGGAACCTGCTATGAAGGTGGCATGCGAGTTCCTTTTATTGCCAGCTGGGCAAACGTAGGAAAAACTAACCCCTTTAAGATCGCCCGTAATCATCTTCATCACGAACAGATTGGAACAGTCATGGATATATATTCCACCATCGTGGTCGCTTCCAAGTCCAGCTCACCTGCCAAGCATCCGATTGATGGCGTGAGCCTGCTTCCTCAACTATCCGGAAAGAGTAACAACGAAAGACCTGATCACTTCACGTGTCATTTCCCACATTCGCACCGGAGCTCCTATTTCACCTCTTTTCGCAAGGGAGACTGGAAGCTGATCTACCGCTACCTTACCAGTGGCGGAAAAAGAAAAAGCAAAGATCCCTTACCCAAGTATGAATTATATAACTTGAAAAACGATCCCTACGAAACCAAAAATTTTGCTCTTAAAAATATCAAAAAAACCAATGACATGATCCGTCTGATGACGAAGCAGCTGGAAGATGAGAATGCTCTCTTCCCTGTGAGAGACGATCTTGAATTAAGACCCCAGCTGATTAAGTGAATATGACAAACCTCCTGCTTACCCTACTACTTGTTACTCTAGCCAACTCGGCACTCGCTGAACAGAATACCAAGCCCAACATTATCTTTATATTCATCGACGATATGGGCTGGGGAGATGTCGGTTGCTATGGAAATGATTTTATCGATACCCCCAATATCGACCAACTCGCAAAAGATGGAATGCGTTTCACCGATTTCTATGCCGCGGGGGCAGTCTGCTCGCCCACCCGTTGCGCAGTACAATCGGGACAGAATCAGGCACGTATTGGAATCACCGCCCATATCCCAGGACATTGGCGTCCCTTTGAGCGGGTCATTAATCCCCAAACCACCATGGCCTTACCGTTGGATGTGGTGACCGTTGCGGAAAGTATGAAAAACGCTGGATACACCACGGGATATGTGGGCAAGTGGCACCTGGGACGCGGTGATAAATTTGGTCCAGCCAAGCAGGGATACGACTTTGCAGCCGAAGTTAATGGCCCTCATTTACCCGGTCGTTTCAAAGCAACGGACCCAACAATCCAAAAACCTACACCCGATCAGTTCCGTACAGATTACGAATCCGATCTCTGTGAGTCCTTCATCAAAAAAAATAAAGAACGTCCCTTTTTTTTAATGCTTTCCCCATTTGCCGTTCATATTCCTCTGGGAAGCAAATCGGAACTGGTTGAGAAATATCGGAAACGGGGCAAGGAAAAGAATCGTTCCCTGCCCCACCCCATCTACGCCGGTTTAGTTGAGGAGGTAGATGATCAGGTTGGACGGATTGTTCGCGAAGTCGAAGCTCAGGGCCTCACCGAAAAGACCATGATCGTTTTCACTTCGGACAACGGAGGATTAATCAAGAGATACGATTACAATGAGCAGTCGGATAATATCGTCAGCGATTTGGCTCCCCTCAAGGGTGAGAAAGGCTCCCTCCATGAAGGAGGCATTCGCGTTCCCCTGATCGTAAAGTATCCGAAAATGGTCAAAGCAGGCTCAATCTGTTCCGAGCCCACTATATCCTACGATTTCTATCCCACTTTCGTGAGTTCGGCAAAAGGTATGCTCCCCCAAAACCAGACCATTGACGGACTCAATATTCTACCTCTGTTTCAAAATCCAAAAGTAAAATTAAACCGTAAGGCTATCCACTGGCACTATCCCCATTATCACCACGACCGTCCAGCAAGTGCCATCCGCGAACGCGACTGGAAATTAATCGAATACCTGGACGGGACTGGAGATATCGAATTATATCACATTTCTCAGGATCTGAGTGAGTCCAAAAATTTAGCCGGTGAAAGAAAAGGTAAGGTCGCAGACCTTAAGAAAAAACTTTCGGGTTGGCGAAATGAAGTTCTCGCCCGCATTCCTGTCCCCAACCCCTCCTACGACTCCAAACGAGCCAACGAATGGTGGAGTCGCCGATCAGGAAAACCAATCGATAGCAACTCCCGGAAAAGATTTCCAGAATCTGAAAAACATCTCTGATTCTACCTTAAAAAAGTTTCTCTTATTTCCTCTTATCTCAGGTTTGACCTGAAGAATATCTGTTCATAATTTTAAATTGTGAAAAAAAGTTGGAAAAAGATGGCGTGGGTAGTGCCTGTTGTGGTGGGAATTTACCTGGTTTATTTTTTCACCAGCACAGATCAAGTAACCACTATTACCGATGAGGAAAGTAAATTTATTCAGGAAACCAAGGATTTAATAGCCGAATTATCCAAAGACCAAGAAGTGACCACAAAGCTCGGTTTACAATCCGCAGAGTATAATCAAACTGAGCCTACCTTAGTGATCACGGAGGTTGAAAAACTCTCTTATCAAGAATCCGAAGAGGATATCTCGCAATCACTCGAATCCTCTGCTCAGCCAGACCTGCCCACTGAGCCGGCTTGGAAACAGGAACTCGATGTCTTCCTAAAAGGAAAGACATCACCCCAGAAATTTTTAAATTCGCTCACGGCCAGTAACTGGAAAGAAGCACGGGATGCACTCGCCCTTGCCTATAAGAAAGAAAAGCTGCCCCCCAATAAGAATTTCCAGGAGAGATTCTGGATGAAAGTCGGAGAAATCGGGGGCGAAGAAGTCGCGAAGGAACTCCTCGAGGACGGAGACCCCGCTTTTAGTAAAGTCCTCAAAGGGTGGGCCAAAGGAAATCCTCAGGAAATGTTTGATTATTATGCCGACCTGGATCTAAGATCACCTGAAGTCCAAAATTATTTGGATAAAACAAACTCCCGTGAAATTCCACTGATGGATCAATTCTCAAGTGGTATGATCGACGAAATCCTCAGAAGTTCCAATGGTAAGATTGGGAATACTCAAGTTGAAAGTGCCAACGATTTGATCGATCACTTTCTTGAAAAAGATAAAAAGAAGGCGGAGTCTTTAATGCGTGAATTCACCGAACGAGTCACCAAGGGAAGGGATAAGGATACTTTGAAACAGTGGGTGGCCGGATATAAGGAACCGGAATTACAAGCCGGCACGGCCCAACGGGTGATTGAAAGCGGTGTCTTTGACAAGAACCCTTTGGAGGCAGTTGAATTTGCTAATTCTTTAGAATCCACCAAGGCCAAAAGATCTGCACTCTCTTCCGCCTACGCGAGGCTTGCAGGCGGGGTTAATGGACATGACCCTAACATTACCGCCACGGAATTGAATGCCATGGAGGACGGATGGCAAAGGGATTTTGCTCTCAATGGATTTGCTCATGGTCTGGTTCATCGCGATCCCGAGGCAGCCATTCAATGGGCTAACTCAATCAGCAACGAAGGATTTCGTAAAGTAGTCACAAAGAATGTAACCAAAAGAATCAACGCCGAAGTCTTACCAAGATTAAATTCTCAAGGGGCGAGCAAAAATTAAAAAGCAAAATTCAAGAAACCTTATCTCACAATTAAGTAAGATACGGACCCAAAAGTCATTTATTAGCTTATGAAAATTTTCGCTATTGCAGTAGCGTGGATTTGCTTTCAAACATCAACCACACTCCAAGTATTCTCAGACGAGAATCAAACCATTGGAATTAAGATTGAAAATTATCCGTACGCTTCCCTTTCGTTCTCGAGTAGGATTCATGACCTCAAGCTTGCTGAAACGGATAATGGAAATTATCAGGTAGAGACCACGGGAACCGATCCCTATGTTTGGTTTCGGTCCTTTAAGGATTCCTACCAACCGAATTTATCTTACATCATCGCATTTGAATATCAGGTTGCCGGAGACTTTGGTGAGTTCGTTTTTTACTGCAGTACTGGCAATCAAACCAAAGCGATCAGAACCGAATTAAAACCATCTGAGGATTGGCAATGGCATGTTTTTGAATTGAGTGAAAAAGGAAAGCTCATCGGGCAGGAAATTGATGATCTCCGTATGGACTTCGGTGAGCAGGCAGACAAAACTTTTCAAGTAAGAAATCTGCGACTGATTGAAACGACGCGTGATTTAAGATTATATGCAGCCGTTGGTGATAAGCTTAATCAGATCAAAGATTTCGGGATTGGACTGAACAAACTAAATCCCCAGTTTTCAGCTGCGGAGACAGTGAGGCATGTTGATGATAAATCCTCAAGCGTCACCCTCTCTGTTTACCGGCATCTTGATCTGGATGCCGAAACCAAGAGACTATCTAAAGAAGGAAGCACTCGCCCTCCCGTCCCTTTGGGGCCACAAATCGTTGCAGGAGAAGGCCCGGACCCCCAGAACCACACGGTAATCCGTATCCTTTCCGAATATCAGGTCTGCGAGACCCAGTTTCTTGCCTATCCACCCACAATCCGTGGCGGTGTTGGTGTAGAGACTGGTAAAGATGAGAAAGATCATACCTTTATTGCCACCTGGCCCCTTCTTTCCAAACTTACACATAACATCCACCTCTTTAATCGAGCGGGCGGGACTATTGGTAAAATCCAGGTCGCTAAGGAAATCCCCCCACCCTTCGACCTCGCAGTTGGAAATTTTGCCCCGGGGTCTCCAGGTGATGAAATCGCGGTAATTTCACAGAATGCTCAGCGGGCAAAACCAATTGTTCTCGTTTACTCTTCTTCGGGCAAACTTCTCAGCCGAAAAATCATAAATGGTGAGAAGGGAAGATATTCTCTCATTACGAAGGGAAAAGACCGGTTGATTGCCCAGGAGTTTGACGGAAATAAAATCCACGCACTCTTGCCAACTCAGGAAGTTGCTAGCCTAAGAAATGAAATTCAAACTTGGTCTCTTTTTGATTCAGTTTATCCGGATCGGGAATTTAACGGGGGCAAACCAGAGAAAAACATCTCCACTCTGATGCGATTTACTAAGGGACAGGAACCCGTTTCTTTGGATGCAGGAGGGATGGAGAACAAATTTTGGTTCGACCCGCAAGATGAGCATGGAGGGGATCGAGCAACATGGGGAGAGTTTCCCGACGGCACCTATGTGAGAAATGGCCTCTATAATTATCTTGGGAGTGCCCAATATTGGTCACCTCTCATCAAGTCAGGTGAAATTGAATCCAAACCCTATGAAGAATGGACCTCAAAAATCGATTGGCCAAAAGTTACCCGTGCTCCTGCATGGAGAAAATCAGTAGAGAATTATAACCAAGGAATTCCCACCGTCTGGACAGCTGTATTTACTCATAGGTGGAGTGTAGGTAAGATGAAATCAATATCTTCTAAGATCGATACCAAAACCGGTCTCCCCACCTATTTGCTCTTAGACCGAAAGAATGACCCGACGGGGGGAGGCTATTTTGGTAAGACTTTGTTTGATTACGGGAGCCAACATTTTGAAAATGAAGCTCTTAATAATCTATACACCTACGCCCAACGAGCCTTCTATCGAAAATTGGCTCCCGCCTATCGTAACAATCCGGAAATGACTATCGCGGTCGAACCCAACCATGAAAACGAAATCGTTTCCGGAAGCGATTCCATAGGCGATTACAACACGGGGAGTCTCGAAGGATTCTATCATTATCTATCCTCTCTTTATGGAGACATCGGATCGATCAATCAGATTATGGGTACGAGCTTCACTATCGATTTTTTTGATGCCCCACGCAATCTATTCCGCGGGGAGTGGGATCAATATGATTTTGAAAATCTCTTCTTTCGAGAGTGGGTCGAATATAACCGGGTCCTTGTTTCCAGAAGAGTGGGAACGAGTTACCGGGAATGCTTACTTGCGGGATTCCCTCCTGAAATGATCAAGAGCCATCAAATCCCGGACAGCTATGTATTCAAATCAATCGTGGGAATTTCAGAAGGAAAAAAAAGAATTTCACCGATTGATTGGCTTCTCACCACCGGAGCAGGATTTGGCTTTTCGAGGTACGGAACCTACTACGACCGTGAACATAACATTGGTCAGGGTGCATACAGTTCAGGCTTTGATAATATGCTGGTTGGAGAATACGCCTCGCTTAATGCAAGCCATCAAAAGTCGCTGGACCAATTACTCTACCTTCGTAATCACGGAGTATCTACTCTGCATGTGATGTGGTGGCCATCCGATCTGGACAAGGGATTTAATAAGGCCCAGGAGTCCGCTCTTCGAGAAATGATTTCCATACATGATACCCCTCGCAAGGGACTGGCGGGTGGAATCAATGAAATCCGACCTTGGCGAGGACAAAAAAAATCCTTTGATATTGCCAGTCTGGGAATAGGACCCAGCCACACCGGCCTCCTAAAAAGCCTAAGGAAGGATGGATCCTTTGAAGGGACTGTCTACACCGTTCCATTCCATGCTCATGTAAACATTGAGGTATTGAATGAGCAGAAGACGACAAACCTGAATCCTCAAACGCAGGAATTGGTCACCATACCCCATACCCGGCCTGGTTCGGTAATCGAAGTGAGTTTCAAGGTGAACGGAAAAACAGATAATTTACTGATAGACTTTACACACAAAGGGATGAAACTCAGCGACAAATCAATCAGGCTCGAACAGCTTAAAGCAGGACAGCAGGTTCGATTGGTTTATAAAATTCCTTTGCTCATGAATGAGATCAAGCTCTTAGCCAGCTCCGACAAAAATATTGAGATCGAAGACCTTCTCGTGGTTCACCATCAAGATCAAGTGATCAACTTGGCCAAAAAGATCATGACCGGTAAACGACACCAGGGAGGCGTAACTTTTGCCTGTCTTCCACAATAATTTATTCAAGTCACCAAAATATCCTGCCCACTCTTTAGAAAAATGAAAAAAATTTACTCCTTATTAATAAGCCTCGTCTTTTTTCATGTTGCAGCAAAAGCAAAAGACAAACCAAACTTTTTAGTTATCTTAGTCGATGATATGGGATATTCCGACCTGGGCTGCTATGGGGGAGAAATTGACACACCCAACCTGGACCATCTTGCGTCCAACGGATTGCGTTTCACCCAATTCTACAACACGGGCCGTTGCTGGCCCACTCGTGCATCCATTCTTACCGGCTACTATGCTCAGCAAGTCCGGCGGGATGCCTTGCCTGGAATTAAAGGGGGCGGCGGGCGAGGTGTCCGTCCGAAATGGGCACCTCTGGTAACTGAATTTCTCAAAAAAGATGGTTATCGAAACTATCACAGTGGCAAGTGGCATATTGACGGAAAAGTTCTGGAAAATGGTTTTAATGAATCGTGGCGGGTCAACAACCAGGGGAATTTCTTTTCTTCCAAGGGGAATTTATTAAATGACATTCCCTTTAAGCCAAACCAGGAACCAGAAAATTATTATTCCACCACCGCCACCGCTAACCATGCGATCAAATGCCTTACTGAACATTCTCAGGATCATGCAGACAAACCGTTCTTTCATTACCTGGCATTTATTGCTCCTCACTTCCCCCTCCATGCTCCGCAAAAGGTTATTCAAAAATATAAGAACCGCTACCTTGCCGGTTGGGATAAAATTAGAGAGCAAAGATTTGCAAAGCAGAAAAAAATAGGGCTGATCAATACCACTCTTTCCAAACTCGAACCGGAGGTCGGCCCACCCTACTCATTCCCTGATGCGATCCAAAAGCTCGGCCCCGGTGAGATTAACCGTCCAGTCGCTTGGAATCAATTATCCAAAGAACAAAAGATATTTCAGGCCACTAAGATGGCCATTCATGCCGCGATGATTGAAATTGTGGATCAGGAAATCGGCCGCGTTCTCGTGCAATTAAAAAAGATGAAGGCGTTTAAAAATACCCTCATTCTTTTCGCGTCCGACAATGGCGCCAGTGCAGAAATTATGGTTCGTAGCGGTGGGCATGACCCACAGGCACCCTTGGGTAGTGCCAAGTCTTATCTCTGTCTGGGGCCCGGTTTCTCCAGTGCCGGCAACACCCCCTTTCGCCGGCACAAAACCTGGGTGCATGAAGGCGGAATCAGCACCCCATTGATTGCGCACTGGCCCAAAGGTATAAAAGCGAAAGGAGCACTCCGCCACACGCCTTCCCATGTCATTGACATCGTTCCCACCATCCTGGAAATGGCAGGTATTCAAAAACCACAAAGCTGGAAAAATCAAAAAATTCCAACCGCTCCCGGCAAAAGCCTTCTGCCCGCCTTTTCTTCCGGCACCCACCTTAGCCGAGATCATCTATGGTGGTTACATGAGGGACACCGAGCCGTTCGACAGGGAGATTTCAAGTTGGTCTCTGCCAAAAATCAACCCTGGGAATTATACGATCTCAAAACGGATCGGGCTGAATCCAAAAATCTCGTTAAACAAAAGCCCGAGTTAAAGCTTCAGCTTGAAACAATTTGGAACGATCAGGTGGAAGAATTTAAGGCGTTACTTACTAAATAAGCATTTTAAGAATCTCTTGTGATCCGTAAATGTTTACCCTTAAACACTTTATTTAAAACATATTCGATCTTTTAATTTTTCCTCGAGGATATGTAATTTTCCAGCTTCTTGAATAATTCATTTTCCCAAGTAATTAATTTTTTAACTTTCGGATGTGGCGAAGATTTATCTTCCTTCCAAATTGGAACCATTGATGTCCAAATACCTTCACCCTTCATTCGGGAATAAACTGCTCCAACCACATGAATTATGATGAGAAGATAACTCAGGGATGCAGAGAATTCGTGTAAACCAACCGCAAAGTCCTGCATTAACCCGCGCGTAATCCCAAGCGTATATAAACCTGCAATGAACAAGCCCGATAAAGGCAAAAGGACAAGGCACAGGTACATACTTATGTGAATTGCCTTCGCCAGATACTGATGTGCCATCGGTACAGCTTTACTAGCCCCGAGGAATGTTTTGTATTTCCTCATGTAGAGATAACGAAAGACCACAATGAGGAGAAATATGATTGAAAAAACCACCTCAAAATACAGCAATTCCGCATCCTCTAATTGAGATAAATCATCCAACTGTTTAGCCATCCCGTATGTGTAGAGAATGATAAATCCCCAGTGGGAAATCTTGGCGATTAAAGTATGAGAGCTTATAATTTTCATTAAAACGGGAGGTTAATTTAAAATAGATCATAATTCCCGATCTTGTTTACACCATACTTAATTTAACGATCACCAAGTACGGCTAATGAGTAAAATACAAAAGTATGCTCTTAATATGTTGTGAAATTATTTCTAGGGTAATATATTATACTACACAAAGATCATAATTATTTTGAAATTTATTACTCCCCTATTTTTCGCTCTCTTTTCTTTTCTTTCTCCTTTAATTGGAAAAGTAGACTTCAACCGCGAAGTACGTCCCCTACTCGCCAGTAAATGCTATGCCTGCCACGGGCCGGACGAGGAGGGTCGGAAGGCGAAACTTCGGCTGGATATTCGTGAAGATGCACTCAGGAATGATGTGATTGTTCCTGGTGAAATCGAGGATAGTGAATTCCACTACCGCATCCATTCGGATGATCCGGATGAAATCATGCCTCCTCCCGAATCCCATGCCACTCTCACTAAGCAGGAAAAAGAATTGCTCGATCAATGGATCAAGGACGGGGCGGAATATGCAAAGCACTGGGCTTTTGTTCCACCTAGTTCTCCCAAGGTACCCACGGGTCGCAAAGGCTGGAACCGTACCCCCATTGATGCGTTTATTTCCGACAACCATGCAAAACATGACCTGGAACCATCTCCAGAAGCGGATAAGTATTCTCTGATCAGAAGACTTTATCTTGATCTCGTTGGCTTGCCCCCCACTCCCGAACAGGCCGATGCCTTTGTTTTTGATAACCGTCCCGATGCCTACGAAAAATTAGTCGATCAATTACTCCGGTCTTCTCATTACGGAGAAAAATGGGGAAGAGAGTGGCTGGATCTTGCCCGCTATGCTGACAGCAATGGATACGAAAAAGACCGCCCCCGTACTATTTGGCCCTATCGGGATTGGGTAATTAGATCCCTCAATGCCGACATGCCCTACGATCAGTTCACCATCGAACAGCTTGCAGGAGACATGCTTCCGAACGCCACCGACAATCAAAAAATTGCCACTGGTTTTCATCGTAACACCCAGCTCAATGAAGAAGGTGGTATCGACCCCCTTGAATTTCGCTTCTACGCCGCAGTCGACCGGGTGGCCACTACGGGTACGGTTTGGATGGGTCTGACCACTGGTTGTGCTCAGTGCCATACCCATAAGTATGATCCCATCACTCACGATGAATATTTCGGCTTAATGAGCATTCTCGATAATATTGAAGAACCCGATCTGCTGCTTTATTCGGACGAACAAATAAAAGTTAAAGCCGATTTGGAAAAACAAATCGCTGACCAAATCGTTGATCTCCAAAAAAACGACACAGTCTTCGAACTGGAATTTGCAAAATGGCATAAATCCGAGCAAGAAAAAGCAATATCGTGGAAAACGATCCGTCCAACCTCCATGAAATCAAACTTGGCCAAACTCGAAGTCATGGAAGATGGATCCATTTATTCTTCAGGTGATGTGACCAAGCGGGATGTATTCGACCTGAATTTTACAAGCGATCAGCCCATCACTGCCCTTCGTATTGAAGCCTTAACCGATGACCGACTACCCGGCTATGGACCTGGCAGGTGTTACTACGAGGGCAGGAAAGGAACATTCTTTCTCAGTGAAGTGGAAGTCAAAACATCAAATGGAATTAAAGTCCCACTCAGCAAACCCATCGCCAGTGGAGGTAATGGTGCTGAGAAAGTAATCGATCAGGATGGGTCTTCCGGATGGGGTTCCGCTATCGGTCAAGCAAACCATCTTATCCTTCCGCTCACTAAGCCTCTTCCAGCAAATCAATCCCTATCCATCTCCCTGCTTTTTGAAAGACACTTTGTGGCCAGCCTTGGACGTTTCCGGATCTCCGCAACCTCCAGTGAAAAACAGCCCAAAGCTGCGAAGATCGGAGTGAAAGCTGAGCATATCCTGAGCCTAAGGGAGCAAGCCTCCACAGCAGACTTATCTCAACTTCGTTCCATTTATCTTGAAAAAGTCTTCCTGGAAAAGCCATCCCCTGCAATACCTGGAGCCATTCAGAAAAATACACAATGGATATGGACTGCCAAAGGGAACCGCCCACAGGAGACTCTTTATTTCTCCAAGCAATTTGATCTGAAGAATGCTCCTGAAACTGCAAAGATATTTTTCACCTGTGATGACAAAGTAGAATTCTTCCTCAATGGAAATCCCATTGGTTCGACCGACCTGTGGAGTAAACCTGTCACCACATCGGTAAAAAAATATTTCCGCAAAGGCACCAACTATCTCACCGCGATTGCTTCGAATAATGGAGGACCCGCTGGTTTGATTGCCCAACTCACGCTCCATTCAAAAAAAGGGAAAAACCAATACATAACAACCGATGCTAGTTGGAAACATCTCAGCCAACTGCCTAATCCGCAGTCGAAGGACTGGCACACTCAGTCTCTCCCCGACGCAATGCCAGCTATTGTTGTAGGAAAATACAAAGACGGCCCATGGGGAACCCTTAACCTTCCACAAGAAAAGTCTGCCAAGAAACCAAACCCGATCACTCAATTACGGAATCGCATGCCCCGCCCCAATCATACTCTGGTGATGCTTGAACGTCCGAAGGACAATCCTCGCCCCACCCAACTGAGACACCGGGGCGAATACA
Source organism: Opitutales bacterium (assembly GCA_028042835.1). Classification (GTDB taxonomy): domain Bacteria; phylum Verrucomicrobiota; class Verrucomicrobiia; order Opitutales; family Seribacteraceae; genus Seribacter. Next base: position 27,275 of record JAOFOL010000025.1, read on the forward strand.
CCAACCCAAAACACGAAGTAGCTTCGGGTATTCCCGAGATTTTTGAATTACAAGATCGCAAGGAACCAACCAACCGACTGGAATTTGCCAAGTGGGTGGTAGGCACGGATAACCCGATAGGTGACCGGGTCGTTGTCAACCGGGCCTGGCGATCCTTGTTTGGTTATGGTCTGATTCGAACAAGTGGTGATTTCGGCACCCAGGCACCGGCTCCCGATCATCCAGAGCTTCTTGACTGGCTGGCCATGGAATTCAGAAAACAGGGAATGTCCCTTAAAAAGTTACATCGATTGATCGTCACCAGTTCCACTTATCGTCAGGATTCCAAGGCATCCCCCTCCCTTCTTGAAAAAGATCCACAAAATCGACTCTTGGCCCGTGGACCCCGCTTCCGTTTATCTGGTGAATTAATTCGTGATCACATGCTCAAAGCCAGTGGAAAGTTATCCGGCAAAATGTTTGGGCCGGGAGTGTATCCTCCGCAACCGCTTACTGTTCTGGCCCACGCTTTCGGCAACAAGAGTTGGAACGCTTCCAAAGGAGAAGACCGCTACCGTCGTTCGATCTATACCTTTATCAAACGCACCGCACCCTTTGCTGGATTCATGACTTTTGACGGAACTTCAGGCGAAAACTGTCTGGCCAAGCGTGACCGTAGCAATACCCCTCTTCAGGCCCTTACCCTCCTCAATGACGAAATGTATCTTGAACTTGCCCGTGCGGCCGGACAGGAAGTCCATCAGAAGAAGGATGATCCAGTGCAAAGCCTGTTTCGCCGATTTCTTACCCGACCTCCCAAACAATCGGAAACGGATGCCCTGCGAGCTTATTACGAACAGCAAATCCAACGTCTAGAAAAGGGAGAGATCAAACCTTCAGAAATTACCGCAACCCCCAAGGCCACTCCTGAACTCGCAGGTAAAATACTCCTCGCCCGGGCCATTATGAACTTAGACGAAGCTATCACCAAACCATGATCACACATCCATTACTTCATCGTACCCGTCGCCATTTCTTTCAGGACTGTGGAATTGGAGTCGGCAAGATCGCCCTCGCCTCGCTTCTTGCCAATGAAACCTTCGGTGCAACCGGCACTCCGAACTTCATGCGTTTTCCGGTTAAGGCGAAAAGAGTAATCTATTTGTTTATGGGAGGGGCTCCGAGCCAGCTGGAACTTTTTGATAACAAGCCCAAACTCCAGGAAATTGAAGGTAAACCTATCCCTCCATCCGTGATCAAGGGCCAACGCTATGCGTTTATTCAACCCGATGCCGCCGTTCTCGGACCACGCTTTCCCTTCGCCAAACACGGTCAGTCTGGTGCGGAATTTTCCGACCGTCTCCCCTATTTATCCAAAATCGCGGACGACCTGACCATCGTCAAATCGATGCACACCGACCACTTTAACCATGCACCTGCCCAATTGTTCATGACCACCGGCAGTGGCATACCCGGCCGTGCCAGTATGGGTTCATGGCTCAGTTACGGAATCGGAAGCGAAGCCGATGATCTGCCCGGTTTTGTGGTGATGCGCAGTGGGGGAAACTTAAGTGGTGGTTCGGCGATGTGGGGTTCCGGTTTCCTCCCATCCGAGCATCAGGGCGTGCCTTTTCGTGAAGGAGCGGAACCGATTCTCCATGTAGCCAACCCCAAGGGGATCGACCGCACCGCTCAGCGTCAGACTCTTGATCTTTTGAATAAATTGAATCGTGGTTCTCATGGAAAAATGGGAGACCCGGAAATCAATGCTCGTATTGAAGCCTATGAAATGGCCTATCGTATGCAGGCACGGGCACCGGAGTTGATAGATTTTGACAAAGAAAGCCAGGAAACGCTCGATCTGTACGGGGTCAAGAAAGGAAGATCCAATTTTGCCAGTAACTGCCTCCTTGCCCGTCGCCTCGCCGAACGGGGAACTCGCTTCATTCAACTATACCACAGCGGATGGGATGCCCACAGCAATGTGGAAGGGAATGTAAAAAATCAGGCAAAAGCAGTCGATCAGGCAAGTGCCGCCCTGGTTCAGGATCTGAAGAGACTGGGCATGCTCGAAGATACCTTGGTGGTATGGGGTGGTGAATTTGGACGCACCCCCATGGTTGAAGCCAGCGCCGCCCTTAACCGCAGTGGCGGTCGCGATCACCACCCACAAGCCTTCACCATGTGGATGGCGGGAGGAGGAACCAAGCCGGGCATCACCGTGGGTAAGACCGATGAACTGGGCTTTCATGTAACCGAGGATCCTGTTCATGTGCATGACCTTCAGGCAACCATTTTAAAACTGATGGGTATCGATCATACCCGCCTTTCCTTCCGTTTTCAGGGGCTTGACTTTCGCCTGACCGGAGTGGAACCACACCATCCGGTAGCTAAGCTCATCGCTTAAGTCTTTTCCGAGCTATACAGCTTGGGTAAAAAAGTCTTTCTGTACGCTGAGGGGGTAACCTTCATCGTTGATTTAAATGCTCTGCAATAGTGTGCCTGATCGTAAAACCCGCTACTATGGGCAACCTCGGCAATGGTAAGATCACTTTTGATCAATAAATTGATTGAGCCACTTATTCTTAATTGTGTTACATACTTTCCTACGGAAACCCCAAATGCTGCCCTGAATCTTCGTTCGAATTGAGAAAGAGACATGGCAGACATTTTAGCTAATTTTACTATGGTTATCTTTCTCTGAAAATTTTGTTGAAGATACTCAACCGTTTTTGTGAAAAGATCCACACTGCCAGTTTCGTTTTTAAACTGATCCACCTGCCTACCGAGCCCTGCTAATCCAATAATTTTCCCCGATTTATTTACAATCGGAATTTTATCAGTCATGATTAACCTTTCAGAGCCTACCTGATTTGCAGCGGCTTCCATTCTTCCAAGAATTTTCTCCCCCTTTTCGAATACGGTAAGATCGTCCTGCCTGTATTTGTCTGCCTTGCTCTTATCAAAAAAATCATGATCGGTTTTACCAATGACATCCAAAGGATTTGCCTGACCACATACTTCTGCTCCTTTTTGATTAATAAACATGAAACGACTCTTTTTGTCTTTAAGATAAAAAGCGACATCCGGGACTAAATCAAAAATCTGAAGAAAATCCTCGTTCAAGGATACTTGTGACAAAAAAACTTCATGATTTTTTCTTTTTTCCATTTAGCTTTCTAAAAGCAATTTGATTAAAAATTGCAAGTATTGTATAAATCCATGCGGAAAATTACAATTATTTGAAAAATTTTTACAAGCATTCCAAAGAAGTAAAATGGTATTTTAGAAAACATCCTTAACTTATGAAAAACTTTCTTCTGCTGCTGCTTTTCCTTCCCAACATCTTAGTTCAGGTCTCTGGCAAGATTTCTTTCAATCAAGACATCCAGCCCATCCTGTCATCGAACTGCTATTCCTGTCATGGCCCAGACTCTGAATCGAGAGAAGCGGGTTTACGCCTCGACACTCGCGAAGGGGCAATCATGGATTTAGGTGGATACAGAGCTGTCGATCCCGGTAAGCCGGAAGAAAGTGAAATCATCCTTAGGATCGAAAGCGAAGATCAAGACGAAGTTATGCCTCCGCCAGAAAGTGGACATGTAAT
>JAOFOL010000026.1 GCA_028042835.1 Opitutales bacterium
TGATATGGTTGAACAAGCCGACAATCCGGTCAGTTTTGACTGGATGGTAAAAGGGGTATGTGGATTATCATCTGTCCCGGACATGATGGAAAAAGTCGAGACTGACCAACCTTTTGGTTCCTTTTATTCATTTACTGAACTTGAAGATTTACCTTATGTGGAAATTGACGCAGATCAGTTTCGAGAAGCAGCTAATGATCAGCCGGATCATGTAAGCATGGCTTTGCATGGAGCCGCAACCGAACTCGATTCAAATGGGGGTTGTTGGTCAAGGCAGGTTGAAGAGGCACTTTATGAAGGATATGGAATTACGCATCCTTTAAATTTAATATAAAATAAAACGGTAAGGAATTTTACTATGGAATGGACGGAATTAGAAAATAAAGTAGTTGTAATTACAGGTGGTGCTGCAGGTATAGGATTAGCAGTAGCTAAAGGCTTCGTTGAAGTTGGGGCCAAAGTAATGATAGCAGATTTTTCAGAAGAAGCAGGTCAGACTGCTGCTCAGGAAGCCTCCAATGGGGGCCCAGGTGAAGCTCGTTTTTCACGGTGTGATGTTACCAGTAAAGCTGATGTTGATCAAATGATCCAAGCGACCATTGATGCTTGGGGGTCGGTTGATGCATTAGTGAATAATGCCGGAATTAATGTTCCCCGGCTTTTGGTCGATCCGGAAGGAAAAGAAGAATTAACCGAGGACATTTGGGATAAAGTTTTTGCAGTCAATGTTAAGGGCCAGTTTCTCTGTGCCCAGGCTGCCGCACGAGTGATGTTGAAACAGGATAACGGTGGGGTTTTAATTAATATGTCATCTGAGTCCGGTTTGGAAGGAAGTGAAGGGCAAAGTGTTTATGCTGCAACCAAGGCTGCTAATCAAAATGTTACCCGTTCTTGGGCTAAGGAATTAGGTACCCAAGGAGTGCGTGTAATTGGAGTCGCTCCAGGTATTATGGAAACAACCGGGATGAGAAGCGAAGCCTATGAACAGTCTTTGGCTTATACGCGTGGGATCTCTGTTGATGAGTTGCGATCCAAATACGGCAGCACTTCATCTATTCCACTTGGTAGGTCTGGCAAACTTAGCGAAGTCGCGGACTTGGTGGTTTTTCTAGCTTCTAAACGTGCAAGCTATTTACACGGAACTACGGTTAACATTTCGGGAGGAAAGTCTCGCGGATAAGGGTTACTTTTTTTAAAAGATACATGTTCTGACTTTGAATAATCTTAATCTTCTTTTGGAAAACTAGGATTAAGAGTCCTTCAGTAATCTTTTATTTTGATAAATTAATGGAGGGGAGCAAATCTCAGATTTATCTATTTGTGTCCTCTATGGATCCTCTCGTTTACTATGCTTTGTTTGGTGTTGTGTCCTGAGAATTCGATGATTCCTGCATAAATACTGGAAGCTTTCACGAATATAGGAAAAGAGAAAAATACGCGTAAAACATCAGCGTACTTTTAAAATTTTTTCACCAAGTTGTAACGCCTTTGGCAAGAATGAGGTTAGCGTAGATTCTTACATCTCCAGTCATGACTACGGCAAAGGCTTTACGGGTACGATCGTAGAAGTCGTACTTGTCAACCTGAGCAATGGGTGCCGTGTTGGGGTAATGCTTCTTAACTATTTCCGCATAGCCGTCATGAACATCCTGGTAATCAGCAGCAATTTTCGGATCTGCTTTATCTTCGGGAAGAGGACCCATCATCATGACCGGTTGTTCAATAACATGATCCAAGACGAAGAGAGGCAAGATAGCATCAAGTAGATCATCTATGCGTAGCCCATCGGCACGGATGATATTTTCGTTACAACTTTCTCCTGGAAAGTGAGCGTCCCCGAAGATAATTTCATCGTGGTGACCCATCCGGTAAAGGGTTTCCAAAAGTGTAGGGCTAAGTAGTGGTGATATTCCTCGTAACATGTCATTCTGAATTAATTACAGTGTGAAGAAACGTCAAGTGTTCGGTCATTTTTAAACCAAATCAAAAAAAAGCACCGGAATGACTCCGGTGCTTAAAAGATTTTCTTGGATTAAGCTGCGATCCTTACCTTTATGGGTATTTAGAATTTTATGTGACAAAGGCGCAGGTCATAAACTGGAAATATCTTGGTAATGCATTAAGTTAGTACGACTTCTTGGGGAATTCCAATTTTTTTTACTTTTTTTTTAAAAATCAATGAATTTCATGAAATCATCGCCCTTAGATGATGGGCGCATGCACTGGCTAGACCACTTAAGTTATATCCACCTTCGAGTACTGATAAAATCCGTCCATCACAATATTCATTTGATATATCAATGAGTAGTTTAGTGAGGTCGAAAAAGTCATGGTCGGATAAAGTAAATTGTCCCAAAGGGTCATCTATTCTCGAATCAAAACCGGCTGATATAAGCAGTAACTCGGGCTTGAAAGACCTTACCCTTTTGATTAGATCCTGTCCAAATGCTCCTTCAACTAAATCTTTTCTTCCACTACCAGCGGGAAGCGGGATATTCAGGTTACTTCCTAGACCTTTACCTGTCCCTGTTTCCTCGGTTGAACCTGTGCCTGGATACCAAGGGTATTGATGGGTACTGAAAAAGAAAACAGATTCATCATCGTAGAATGAATCCTGAGTTCCATTGCCATGATGAACATCCCAATCAACGATGAGTACCTTTTCCACATTATGTACCTTCTGAGCATAACGGGCGGCTATTGCTACATGATTAAACAGGCAGAAGCCCATTCCCCGTGATGGAGTTGCATGATGTCCGGGAGGGCGGGAAAGGCTGAATGCCCGTTTGAGCTCTCCTGAGAAAATACGATCTATTGCATGGAGTAGACCACCGGTTGCCCCTAATGCAACATTCCAGGAATCGAGACATACCTGGGTGTCACCAGTTGATAGGGTCTTATTCCCCTCGAGGATATTTTTTTTCGCAATAGCCAAATACTCAGGGAGATGGACCATGGATAGCATTTCCTCCTGACATTTAATTGCTGGAAGAAGCGTGCAATTTTCGATAAGACCTTTTGCTTGTAAACTCTCGTAAGTCAGAGTTGTTCTTTCGGGCTTCTCTGGGTGTCCTTTACCCGTTATGTGCTTAGCAAATAGTGGCTCGTAAATTAGGCCGCAAAACTTTTCAGCCATTTAAATTAAGACGGTTAGGATACAGCCTGAGATTTTGATTCCGTTACAAGTCGGTGGAATTCTTCAAAAAGATGTTGTGCATCGTTGGGACCGGGGGCAGCTTCTGGATGGTACTGTACTGAGAAAACAGGTTTATCTGCGAGTCTCATACCAGAAACGGTTTGGTCATTCAGGTTGTACTCGGTAACAATCGCACCACATGCTTCAAGAGTTTCTTTGTCAGCAGCAAATCCATGATTTTGCGATGTTATCGAAACTTTCTTTGTCTCTTGATTGCGGACTGGTTGATTAGCACCTCGATGACCAAATTTTAGTTTGTAGGTAGAGGCTCCGATTGCATGAGTAAGAATTTGGTGACCTAAGCAAATACCGAAGATTGGATATTCATCTAATAATTCACGGATTGTATCATGAGCGTAAGCCAATGCAGCCGGGTCACCAGGGCCATTTGATAAAAAAATTGCGTCTGGGTTGTGAGATTTTACATCTTCAACGGATGAGGCTGCAGGAAGTACGATTACTTCAAATCCATGACGGCGAAGGTTTTTAAAAATTGCTTTCTTGGCACCAAAATCAAATGCCACCAAGCGGTGTGTCAGATCAGGGATTTTGTTTTGTTCTAAATTGGTTCCCGTTACCGTGAAAGGAATGCTATCTTCACCACTTGAGTCAAAGGTGTATGATTCCTTGCAGGTGACTTCTTTAACATAGTCCTGACCTACGATAGTTTCCCCTTTTTGGGCCATACTTACTGCTTCTTCATCTGAAATACCTTCAGTGCTTAAGCAGGCTTTAAGGGAACCGGCGGTACGTAATTTTTTGGTAATAGCCCGGGTATCGATTCCTTCAATGCCAGGAATTCCATTATTTTTAAGATACTCGTTCAGAGAGTGAGTTGATCTCCAGTTGCTAGTGATAGGGCTTAGTTCGCGTACCACAAACCCTGATACTTTTGGACCGTGTGATTCTTCATCGCATAGATTGGTTCCATAATTTCCAATTTGAGGACTCGTCATGGTTACTATCTGTCCAAAATAAGATGGGTCTGTAAGTGTTTCCTGATAGCCTGTCATTCCAGTGTTAAAAACACCTTCACCGACAACTGTAGTCTTGGCTCCGAATGCAAATCCGCGAAATACGCTTCCATCTTCTAGTGCAAGGATTGCAGTTCTGTCTTTTTTGAAAATACTCATCAAGTAAACGAGGTAAAAGGAACTTGGTTTTTTGGCAACTTAATTGGTTGTATTTTTACATTTCTTATATTGAGAATTCCTCAAGAGTTGACGTAAGCACGGTCTACCCCTAGCTACTCAATTTAAATGGATAAAAATAATTGTAAATTTGACCGATCCAAAACTCGGAATGTAGCTCTACTTAAATGGCTCGATAAAATGGTAAGCATGTGTGCACCAAATCGGGTTGAATGGTGCGATGGATCAGATGAAGAATGGGAAAGACTTTGCGGTCTCATGGTTGAGGGCGGATCGATGATCAAGCTAAACGAAGAAAAGAGGCCCAATAGTTACCTTGTGAGATCGGATCCCAGAGATGTAGCAAGAGTGGAGAGCAGAACTTTTATCTGTAGTTATGGCAAGGATGATGCAGGACCAACTAATAATTGGGAAGAACCTAGAAAGATGCGGGCCAAACTAAAAAGGCTTTTCAGGGGGTGTATGGAAGGCAGAACAATGTATATTGTACCTTTCTGCATGGGCCCATTGGGTTCTTCGATTTCGCAGTTTGGAATCCAGGTGACGGATTCTCCCTATGCGGTTCTCAATATGAGAATAATGACACGTATGGGACAGGAAGTTCTCGACCTGTTGGGAGAAAAAGATTTCTTTGTCCCCTGTCTGCATTCGGTTGGATATCCATTAACCGAGGGCGCAGAGGATGTGCCTTGGCCCTGCAATCCCGAGGATACTTATATTGTACATTTCCCTGAGCAAAGAACGATTGTATCTTATGGTAGTGGTTATGGAGGGAATGCTTTGCTTGGCAAAAAGTGCTTAGCCCTTCGGATTGCTTCCTGTATGGCTCGAGACAATGAATGGATGGCAGAACATATGCTTATTCTTGGAGTTGAAAGTCCAAAAGGTGAAAAAACATATGTAGCAGGTGCTTTCCCAAGCGCTTGTGGTAAGACAAATATGGCGATGTTAATACCACCCGAATCGATGAAGGGGTGGAAGGTTTCTACTGTTGGTGATGATATCGCATGGCTAAAGCCAGACGATAATGGAGAGCTTCGTGCGATAAACCCGGAGGCAGGTTTTTTTGGGGTAGCACCAGGCACATCATGGGAGACAAATCCAAACGCGATGGATTCGATGAAAGCAAATACTTTATTTACAAATGTAGCACTTACTGAAGATGGAGATGTATGGTGGGAAGGTCTGACCGAAAAGGCACCGTCAAAACTAACAGATTGGAAGGGTCAAGAGTGGACACCTGATTCACCGACGCCAGCTGCTCACCCAAATGCTAGATTTACTGCGCCTGCGTCCCAGTGTCCAACTATTGACCCAGAGTGGGAAAACCCAGAGGGGGTTCCTGTTGCAGCCTTTATTTTTGGAGGTCGGAGGATGTCGGATATTCCTTTGGTTTATCAGTCATTCAATTGGAATCATGGAGTTTATATAGGTGCTACCTTATCTTCAGAGACAACAGCAGCTGCAGAGGGAGCACAAGGTAACCTTAGGCGAGATCCCATGGCAATGCTTCCATTTTGTGGTTATAACATGGGTAATTATTTTCGGCATTGGATAAAGATGGGGAAGTCTTTGAAAGAAAAGCCAAGGATTTTTCATGTTAATTGGTTTAGAAAAGACGAAAATGGTAAATTTATGTGGCCAGGTTTCAGGGATAATATGCGAGTCTTGAGGTGGATTGTTGAAAGGTCCACTGGCCGAGGTAAAGCGCATGAAGGTCCACTTGGGTGGATTCCAAATATGGCGGATCTCGACTGGTCAGGAATGGATTTTACCGAAGAGGATTGGAACAAGCTTATGAGTATCAATAAAGAAAACTTACGGATGCAAACTCTTCGCCATGAAGAATTATTTCTTCAACTTTCAGAATTTCTCCCCAAGGAAATGCTTTTCGAAAGAGAGTTATTGGTGTCTAGACTTTAAACTCTTTTGATGCTGATTGGGTGGACCATCGATAGAAGATCGATGATAGAACACCGACCGACACCGCCATATTAGCTAATTTCATTAAGACGCCACCAGTCTTTTGATCTTCCAAGGGACTTAGATCAATAATTCTTTCTGCGTAAAAATAGGTGTCATAAAGTACGTCTTTAGAGAAAGTTAAAATTGCAAATATAGGAGTCTGTCCCAGCATGAGAGCTAATATGTAAAGCATTTGCGGACCATATCGTAAAGGGGGGACCCTTTTAGATGGACCACATACTGGCCACCACATAGCGATAGAACTGAAATACATGGTAAGATGTTCAGCCATATGGATCGTCTTGTCACGGATGGCTGCCTCATAAAATTGTCCGATGTGCCAAAAGGAGAAAATGAGGGTAAAAAGAAGCCCGGCGATAATCGGGTGAAATACAAATTTTGCGACAACCTCGAGGGTGGGGTTTTTTTCAAAGATTTTATCAACCAGTTGCTCAGGTAATGAAAGTAAGAAAAACAGGGGGCAAATATACATAAGTATATTGTGTTGGATCATATGAGCAAAAAACAAAAAGTTTTCTCCCATCGCATCCAAAGGTGATCCGACTGCTAAATAAAAAGTAATTACAGACAGTGCAAACCAGTAAGAGTGTTTCCTTGAGTAGGGCAGAGAAGGACAAATATTCGTACGATATGGACCGACGATAATGGCATAGCACCAAGAAACGAAAAGAATGCCACCTATTAAGGCGGGTTCAGTATGCCAATGACTAAAGTTTACAGGGGAGTTCACAACTACCTCATGGTAGACATCCCCAATTAAAGGGCAAAATTTCTAGTTATTTTCTACCCAAAAAGCTTCCGATCTAACCTTGATTCGGAAATCTTCGGTCGTACCAACCTCATCGAGTATCGCGATACGACTATCATCAATATCATTTTCTTCGGCAGGAGAATATTGGTAATAGAAAGGATTTTCAGGTTTCTTCGAGTTTATTTCAATCAGATCCGCTGTACTTATGCTCCATGTTATCTTGTGAGGAATACCTGAAACAGGATTCCATGATTCCTTCGACCAATTCTTGTCAGATGTATGATCTTGGCTGGCAATGAAATACTTTTCGTTGAAAAGTACGTAATCACCTGATTTATAATCATTAGCAGGTTTCCAGTCATTTTTGATCTGAGTGACTTCAAATCCTTCCACCACAGGGTGTTCATCCTGCATGTATATGACCGCAAAAAATGTGCAAAGGGCAATAACGAGTCCCATTAAGAACAAAACTGTATTAAGGATTTTATCCCATCTGAGGTGCATAAACCAGGTGACTACACCTATAAACTTCACGACAGAAGTCGCAAATAAAACTCCTATTATTGTAGACCCCTCAAATGATTGCACATAGATGATTACGATCTCAAGTCCGGTAATAGCAACCAGGATCATGGAGAGATTAAAAAAGGTGAAGAAGCGTTTGCTTTCCTCTGTTACTGGATCTTCGGAATGTCCACTCATGTTATATGAATTTTAAAATTTGAGGATGTAAAATAGTTAAAACGCGTACTCCATCAAGTACACCACTGGGAAAATAATGATCCAGACAATGTCAACGAAGTGCCAGTAAAGACCGCAACATTCAATATCCATTGCGTCCGCAGTACTCATTTTTCCAGTAAATGAATATACAAACCATCCGATGAGCCAAAATACACCAATAGCCACATGAGTTCCATGCGTTCCAGTGAGAACATAAAAGGTGGAACCGAAAACATGGGGTTCCAATACCGCATCTTTGCCTTCTTCCAGGGTTTTACCGGCATAACTTGAAAGAGTTAATTGATGCTCTAAATCTCCGTTAACATTTTCTTTTCCGTGGGCAAAATGTGTAAACTCATATACCTGGCAAGCAAGGAAGATGGAACCAAAAATGATAGTTCCAAATAGCATCCATCTCGTACTTTTCAAATTACCTTTATGTATCGCCGATACCGCAAGTGCCATGAAAAGAGAACTTGCAAGAAGTATGAAAGTACTAAAAGAAGTGAGTTCAATATCGAATATATCGCGAACATCCAAAGTGTTTCCACCAACTGTGGCTGAAATTTTACGGTAGATTAAATGAGTGGAAATCAGGGTGCCGAAAAACATACAGTCGGAACCAAGGAAAGCCCACATTAAGACTTTTTTGTTTGGGATGCCAGTGCTTGTAACTGGTTCGTGATGATCTAGGGCATGTGCAGATGCGTCGCTCATAATAAATTTAATATAAGAAGATTGATAAACTACTCTTCGTTTTCTTTAGGAAATAGATGATAACCTGCAGGTCCTTCTAATGACCACATTATTATTCCAAAAATAGCGATGGTTCCACCACAAATTGCCACAGTGTAATCGCGGACAAGTTCACCGGCTGGACCGATAGAAGCATGAAATAACATACCTATTACCAAGACAAATAAACCAAAGGCGGTAAGCAGTGGGTACCATGAACGATCTGGCATGTGGACACCATGATCATCAAGTGGTTCTTTTTCAGAGTGATTTTCTTTAGCTCCGTAATTATTTTCCCAAGCCTGATCGCGTGATTTTATGATGGGGTTTCTAGCAAAATTGTATTCACGAACTGGTGATGACAGAGTCCATTCCAGAGTTCTCGCATCCCAAGGATTTTTACCCGCAGGTTTAAGTTTTTTGTTAAAGAAGGCATTAATGAACTGGAATATACCTATTGCAATCCCAACACCCAATATAGCTGATCCGATTGTAGCAATTTGATTCCATGTTTCAAAGCCATGTCCTTCGTTATAACTATGTGTCCGGCGAGGTTGACCTATCATTCCTAAATAGTGCATCGGGAAGAAAGTTAAATTGAAGCCAATGAACATAAGTGTGAAAACTAATTTCCCAAGACTTTCGTTAAGCATACGACCTGACATTTTTGGAATCCAAAAGTAAAAGCCGCAGAATAATCCAAATAAAGCTCCACCAATCAGAACATAGTGAAAGTGGGCTACCACAAAATAGGAATCTTGGTGCTGAGCATCAATGGGCACGGAAGAGTGCATTATTCCGGTAAATCCACCAATCATAAACATGGTAATAAATCCGAGTGCGAACAACATTGGTGTATCAAAACGAATTCGTCCCCCCCACATCGTTCCAATCCAGTTAAAAATCTTAATCCCAGTTGGAATTGCGATTAACATAGTGAGAATTGAGAATGCGGATGTAGCAACTACACCCATCCCTGTGGTAAACATATGATGACTCCATACTGCAAATCCCATAAATCCAATGATTGCTCCCGAGAAAATAATTAGTCCGTACCCGAATAGAGGTTTGCGTGAAAACACCGGGATAACTTCAGATACTATTCCCATTGCTGGGAGTATGAGAATGTAAACTTCTGGATGTCCAAATATCCAAAACAAATGTTGCCAGAGGTGAGGTTTTCCACCTTCGAGGAAATCGTAGAAATTAGTATCATATGTGCGATCGAACATCAATTCTACCAATGCTATTGTAATAGCAGGAAATGCGAGGATGATGAGAAAACTTACAATTAATGTCATCCAGGTAAAAACTGGCATTCTCATCATTGTCATTCCAGGTGCCCGCATATTTATTATCGTGGTGATAAAATTAAATGAGGCAAGTAGACTGGCCAGACCAAGCATTTGAAGGGAAAAAATCCAAAAGTCAGGCCCCATATCTCCGATGACTTCTGCAAAACGGGTGTCAGTAAGGGGAGCGTATCCAAACCATCCGATCGCGGGGGATCCACCAGTAAAAAACCAACTTAGATTTAATATAAGTCCTCCGGCAACGAAGCACCAAAGAGACAAGGCATTCATTCTAGGAAAAGCTACATCTCTTGCTCCTATCTGAAGGGGCATGAGATAATTAAAAAATGCCGCACTTAGGGGCATAATGACCAAGAATACCATCGTCGTTCCATGCATGGTGAACATTTGGTTGTACTGACGGTTTGTAAGTACATCCATATTGTGACTCCACAATTGTGAGCGGATGAGTAAAGCCTCTACTCCGCCAATCAAAAGAAAGAAGAGTGCGGTTAGACCGTACATCATTCCAATTTTCTTGTGATCAATAGTAGTAAGCCAATCAACTATTCCTGATGTGTGTTGACCGGGCCTAGGAAAAACCTTGGTCTCAAGCTTAGTTTCCGTATCAGGTGCCGCGTATTTAATGGATTCAGTTGCCATGATTAATTACATTTTAAGGATTAAATTTTGTATTACTTTAGACCGAGTAGGTAAGTCACAAGTTGAGAAACTTTCTCATCATCATCTTCAAGCTGCCGGAGGGGGTGACGGTCGTCTACTCCTTCACCGTTCCACATAAGATTTCCAAATTTTACCTCATTGGAGTTACGAAGCCATTTGTCGAGGCTTTCTTCATCGTTTCTCATCCATCCTGCTGCGAGAGAAGTACGAAGACCGAACAGAGTTAAGTTTGGACCTTTCGCACCAAGTCCTGTTTTGTTAATTGCGTGACACTGAGCACAACCTTGCGTTCCAAAAAGAATTTTCCCTTTTTCATAATCATCGGAGTGTACTTTTTCCCATGACTTAGGTTGGGTGGACGGTGTTTGTCCTTTGTTTGCAACTTTAACAGCACGATATTCTCTGGTAACATTTTCTCCGATAGTAGAGTCAGAAAATGTAACGATGTCACCTTTGCTGTATTTGCTTTCGGACATATACGCAGATGGTTGTAAATTTGGATTTTGTGCATTCCTAAATTTTAAAACCCATTTGTCGAAATCTTCATCTGTTTGGGCAAGCGCACGGAATGACATGTATGCATGTGAATTCCCGCAATATTCAGCACACTGACCATAAAACAACCCGCCAACTGCTTCGAATTCATCAGTAAAAGCCTGTTTTGTGAAAATTGTCTCCCTCATCTCGCCGTTAAAAACTGAAGGCATTGCCACTTTAGCATCCACATTGTAAGGATTTCCGTCTGGATCGATTCCTTTACGTATTTTGTCTTCGTCAGCAATAAACCAAAGAAAATTTTCCTGTCCGGGCATCAAATCCATTTTGCCTGCCAACTTGGGTAACCAAAATGAATGAATAACATCCTCTGTTCTGAGGTTTACTCTTACAGCTTTGCTAGCAGGGAAGACTAGTTCGTTCGCAGTAACAATTCCGTATTGAGGGTACTCGAAGACCCAGAAAAATCTTTTGCCTGTGACATTCACGGTGATGGCATCCTCGATTTGACTCTTATCTAGTTTAAGTTTTTCTAGAGTTGCTGTGTCATTTGGATCCGGTACTCGATTCATAAGAACCACTCCTTGAAGGGTAGGGACAGCTAAAATGACAAGAATGACTGCGGAAACTAATATCAGGGTCGTTTCAACTTTAGAATTGCCGTGCATTTGTTCAGGCACCTCCATCGCTTCTTCCTTTGACTTGGCTCTGTATTTCCAGAGAACATACAGGAGGCATCCGCCAACAGCGCAGAAAAGGAAGATGGTGATCCATACGGATAGCATGAAAATGTCGTATTGGTTTTGGGAAACCAAGCCTTTGGGATCAAGTGCGGATTGTTTGTGGTCGACACGCGAGCATGATGATAAAAGAGCCAAGAAAATTGTATTAACAATGAGAACTAACTTGGGTGAAATTTTGCTAATATGATGAGTAATGGTCATGACAGATTATAAGTAGCGGTCGATTACGAGTGATGCTAAAAGTAGAGGTAGATAAATAATGGTTACAAAAAAAAGTTTTTTTGCGAATTTATCTCGGTCAGGGCTGGTAAGAAACTTGTACGCAGGGATTAGTAAATACAACGAGAGAAGAACCGAGCTTATAAAATAAAAGTAGCCAGGTTTTGATTGATTGATATTCAAAAAGTAAGGAGAGAAAACGAGGGCGGTCAATATGATGGAATAGGCAAAACTTTTAACACCAACCCTTTTTCCTGTGGGATCATTAAATTGATGAAATTTAAATCCACCTTTGGTGTAGTCTTGGCGGTGGTTCCAAGCTATAGCCATAAAGTGCGGTAATTGCCAAGCAAAGAGAATTCCAAAAAGAATAAGGCCATAAGTCGTAGGTTGACCGGCTGCAACTACCCAACCGATTAAGGGAGGAAGGGCACCGGCAATGGCGCCAATTTCAATAGCGATAGGAGATTTTTTCTTTAAGGGTGTGTAGATAGCTAAATAAATAAAGAGAGTCGAAAAGGTCAAGAGAGTTGCCCACGGATTAGTCCATTTCCAAAGAATGAGTAGTCCTGCTGCACTGAGAGATATCCCAAAGAAAACGGCAATTTCCGGAGAAATGATCTTGGCTGGTATAGGTCTCGAAGCGGTTCTTGCCATAAGGGCATCCTCTTTTCTTTCCATCCACTGGTTAAGAGCGGCAGCTCCTCCTGCTGCAAATGCAGTGCCGATAGTAAGGGCCAAGAACAATGTTATATCTAAACGAAGTGGGTCGTGAACAAGAAAACCTAATGAAGCTGTGAAAACAGAAAGAAGACTTAACCTAGGCTTCGTAAGTTCATAGAGACCGTTTATGCTAAATGTTTTCTCTTCATCAAAAGCGGATGAAGTTGAACTTGAACTTATGTCTTTAGTGAGGTTCACGAGGGTAAATTTAATAATGTAGCTACTTTTACTTCAAGCAAGGTGAATGACAACTTATAGTACATTGAAAGAAAAACTAATAACTGGGCGTAGAGGTGTTAACTTTATTTATAGGTAAAATGTTAGATGATGACAATTATGAATTTTAAACAGTGAATCGAATTGCGAGGCATGAAAGTATCGTTATGAAGGAAATGTGAAACTTTCCAAATTTGCTGTTTTTCTGTATGCCCTTACTTGCATCTTAATAAGTTGTGCTGATAGTGATATGAAAAGAGCCTCTGGGGGGCTTGATGAAAACGAAATCAGGGGAGAGGTCATCTCTACTGATCGTAATTCGAGTACCGTGACCTTTACCGCGACTTCTGCAGGTTTATCCTTTGATCATATTTTAACTTCTGACTCTAACAATCTTATAAAAGCTGAAGTTCAGCCCGGAGATTTAAACCTCTTACAAAAAAATAAAGTTTTTAAAGGTAATTTACAATCTGCTTTTAGTCCGCAAAACGGAGAAATCTATCTACTTCACAATGTTTGGCCTGATGAATTCCGCGAAAGAATCCGTTTTAATAATGTCAACCGTTTATTAAGGAGAGATACCTTATCGATGGGGGAGGACTCCATTAAAAGTATTGGTGATCAGGTTCCTCCGTTTGCGCTTTATGATCAAAATGGAAAAATCATTACCACAGATTATTTTGATGGTTCTGTTACTATTTTAAATTTTATTTTCACCCGGTGCTCGGAACCAGAGATGTGTCCTGCAGCAACGATGAAGATGAAAAAATTACAGGAACTCGTTACAAACACAAAAATCCCTTATGTGAAATTTCTCTCCATAACTTTAGATCCCATGTTTGATAGTCCTGGTGTTCTCAAGTCTTACGCAAGAGGATACAATTTAGATGAAAACAATTTTCGTCTTGGAACCGCAGGAAAAACGGTCATTGATGATTTAACTCGGCAATTTGGTCTTCTTCGAAAGAAAGAGGAGGGAGCCCCACTTGATCATACAATGAGAACTTTAGTTATAAATTCACGCCGTCAAATTGTTTACCAAGTTCCCGGGAAAGGTTGGTCAGTCGAAGATTTTCTGAGCCGGTTGCAGGGTCAGCAATCAATTTGATGATTAACTCGTATGATTAATGAAAAGATCGGTAAAATCTGTACTTCTAATTATTCCATTTGCTTTAGCTTATTTTGTGGCCAGATCTTTGCCTGTTGAGCCATGCGATTTCCTGCACGAGGAAACCTACAACGAGCAAGGTGAACTCGATTATTGTGGTCCCGGAGATACCGGTTTTGTTGATCTAACCATAAGGAAATGGCCATTAACCATGAGTTTACGACCTCTCGGTGATGTCATTTTAAACGAGCCATGCGATTTTGAAATAAATCTTAAAGAATTTGATGGTTCCCCTTTATCAGCGAACGAGGTTGCCCTAAGTCATACAGAAAAAATTCATCTTATGGCAGTGGATCCAAGTTTGGAGGATTATCAGCACCTTCATCCAATCCCTGATTCGTTGTTCGACGGGATATGGAGATTTACCTTCACCCCGAAGCGAACTGGAGAATATAAAATTTTTCTTGATTTGATCCCCATCCGTAGTCCTCGGAGAGTTCTCCTATCAGGCTCGTTTATTGTTAAAGGTGAGGATAAAAATGAAACTAAGATCGTAAAAGGACATGTTACCCATGCTTCTACAGGAGATCGTAATTTCACTCTGGAAATTAATCAGGATGACTCTTCAAGTGATGAACTTATCCTTACCCTTAGAGCCCGTGATTCAGACGGAAATCCGTTGAATCTTCGTCCTGTGATGGGGGCGCATGCCCATATGGTTGCTTTTGATTGGGATAGGAAAGGTTTTGCCCACCTACATCCATTGGAATTGGAGGGATTGTTCGGTCCGGTTACCGAATCTACAACCAATGATTTGCAGTTTTCTTTTACGAGTTCTCAAATTGATGAGTGTCGAATATGGGCTCAGGTTTTACTGGAAGACGATCAACGTGAAACTTTTGTTCCTTTTAGTCTAAATTTAAGCGATCGTTTTTATGACACAAATTGAAGTAATTAAGAATCGTCAGCCAAATGCAGCCCTTTTAGGGCGCATGAAAATAGCAGTTTGGATCATATCGGTTGCTGTACTTGGGCTGGTAATGATGATGAGGCAGGTTAAAATTCCTCTGCCGGATAAATTTTCACTTGGCTTACTTCCCCCGTTTCATGCAATACTCAACACTCTTGCAGCTTTGTCTTTAATTATGGCATTAGTCGCGATAAAAAGAGGAAATGCCTTTGTTCATCAGCGCTGGATTTATTCTGCCATGGTTTGTTCCTTTGTTTTTTTACTCTCTTATGTGGCTTACCATTTTACCACTCCGGAGACAATTTTCGGAGATTTTGACAGCGATGGTGTGTTGTCTGAGACCGAGTTAATTGAAGCCGGTTTTGCAAGGAAGATTTACTTATGTATTCTCCTCAGTCATATTGCTTTAGCGGCCTTAAGTCTTCCTTTTATATTGCTTACTTTTTGTTATGGATACACGAATCATTTTGAAAGGCACCGAAAACTTTCGAGGAGAATTTATCCTGTCTGGTTGTATGTTGCAATAACCGGTCCTGTTGTCTATATCCTTCTCAAACCTTACTATTGATCCGCCATCTTAGGTGTTTTCTTGATCCACCTGTTAAGGGCGAATTCATCGTTCTCGAATAATTTCTCTTCAATTTCAAAATCGTCCTTGAATGAAGGAAAGAAAGTATCACCATTTTCAATCGTTCGGTACACTTCGGATACAAATAATTCTTCACAAATAGGCAGTGCCTGTTTGTATAATTCTCCACCTCCAATGATAAATAAATTCCCTTTGATTGTGGCTGATAATGCGTTATCAAGGGTTTTGAAAACTTTTATTCCTGAATGAGATTGTAATTTTGAACTTAGCACCCAGTTCTCCCTACCCGGAAGGGCTCCGGGTAGTGATTCCCAAGTTTTTCTACCCATTAAAAGGGTGTGACCTAGGGTAATTTTTTTAAACCATCTTAAATCTTCTGAAATTCTCCATGGTAAGTCTCCTTCTTTCCCGATGACTGAATTTTCTGAAATTGCAACGATTGCTTTGATTTTAAAAGTCTTACTCATATTGAAATAGGTGCTTTTATTGGAGGATGTGGATCGTAATCGAGAAGTTGAAAGTCATCAAAAACAAAGTCAGTGATCTTTTTTTGATTCCCATTAATTTTCATGGCCGGTTTATTTCTGGGTTCACGTGAAAGTTGTAACTCTGCTTGTTCGCGATGATTGGCGTATAGGTGGAGGTCACCAAATGTATGAACGAACTCAAAGGGTATCAAATTGCAGATTTTTGCCACCATCATCGTAAGCAGTGCATAGGAAGCAATATTGAAGGGAACACCTAAAAAAAGATCAGCACTTCGCTGATATAATTGACAGCTCAATTTTCCGTCGGCGACATAGAACTGAAATAATGCATGACATGGAGGAAGGGCCATTTTATGAATTTCACCCGGATTCCATGCACAAACGAGATGCCTGCGACTTGACGGGTTGTTTTGAATTGATTCAATTACCTCTTCAATTTGGTTTACACTACCTCCTTCGGGTTTTTTCCAGTCTGTCCATTGAGCACCATACACTCTTCCTAGGTTGCCTTCGTCATCAGCCCATTCATCCCATATAGAAACCTTATTATCTTTAAGGTACTTGATGTTTGTATCTCCTTTTATGAACCAAAGGAGTTCATGGATAATAGAGCGCAAATGAAGTTTTTTGGTGGTGAGAAGGGGAAAACCATCATCCATTCTGAACCTTACCTGCTCCCCAAATATTGACCATGTACCGGTACCGGTTCTATCGTCACGGTAGGTTCCATTTTCTAAAATTCTAGTAAGAAGAGAAAGGTATGATTTCATAGTAGTGTGGATGAAATCCTTGCTATTAGCAAAGAAGCTTTGTTTACTATTTTTTTCCATTCTTTATAAAAAATGTCGAGGATATCCCACCTGTTTCTCTTATTGTTCCTTGCACTTTCTGTGCAGGGCCAGCAAAAATCTAACGATTTTACTAAAAGACTTCGCATTTTTGATGGTAAACTTAACGCCTTTTCTGGGAAATCTTTCATGAATTCAAAACTGAATTCTAAAATTAATAATCGTATCAGGATTGAAGAGTGGCCTTCTAAGTATTCACCTTTTGGTGGGAAACGCTTTATAGCAAAAAATAATGACCGGCTCATCAGAAAGCGAATAGATGTTAAAACTTTACCGAGTAAATTTCCATTAGACGAAAGAAGGTCCGGCTTAGGTAACGAGAGAATTATGGAGTCAGATTTGACCAACCATACCGCTGCGGCTTCATCCGTTGAGTTCCGTGATGCTGTATATGCTCAACTTGATAGGAGGGTGGATGATTGGATGAATAAAGTAAATAATGTGTCCTTGCAGGAGATCAACCGATACCAGTTTCGTAAAGGCCGTCCGTCTGACCCCGGCTTTCCTGTTCAACAGGCAGGCTCTGAAGGTTCTCCGGAGTCACGAAACACCATTAATCCAACATTACCTGTAAAGGATTCACCCAGTTCACCAGTACCTGCTGGGTCTTCTTATTGGATGGGTCCGAGAAAGATATCTGTAAGTGGAGAAAGCAAATCAATTTCACGGCCTGTTCCCCAAGCAAGACCAAAGGGTGGATACCGGGTCGGTTCAAAACCAATACTTGGCCCGAAGAAAGTCCGGGTGCAGGTTGGGACTTCGAAGTGATTCACGCTTGCAAGAAATAAAGACTAGTCTATTGTAATGAGTTCACTTTTATTAAGGACGGCTAGCTCAGTTGGTTAGAGCAACTGGTTTACACCCAGTAGGTCACAGGTTCGAGTCCTGTGTCGTCCACCATTCCTTTTATTTCTATCCCATGCGTCATGTCATCTCCGTTCTCGTCGAAAATAAGTTCGGCGTTTTGGCTCGAATAGCCGGCCTCTTCAGTGGTCGAGGGTTCAATATAGATACACTTAATGTCGGCCCTACCCATGAGGATGGCAGGTCTAGAATAACAGTTACTCTAAATGGCGATGAGAAAGCCTTGGATCAGTGCATTAAGCAGCTTGATAAACTGATTGATGTAATCAGAGTAGAAAACTTTGTTGGTGAAGAAGGTGTCGGTCGTGAACTTGTTCTAGTCAAAGTAAATGCCGATTCTCAAACCCGAGCTGAAATAACTCAAATATGCGATGTTTTTCGAGGAAAAATTATTGATGTTGCTCCTAACTCATTAATTATAGAAGCGACAGGCAATGAGAATAAAATAAAGGCCTTTTTAAATTTACTAGATTCTTTTGGTATCAGTGAACTTGCAAGAACAGGTACTGTTTCTCTCCGACGCGGTTCTCAAAACATTTAATTTCAACTACAAAAATAAACTAAGACTCAACCCCAAAGGCTATGCCTGCAAAAGTATACACTCAGAAAGAGGCGAAAGTTACGCCCATTAAAAAGAAAACGCTCGCCGTTATTGGTTACGGTTCACAAGGACATGCTCATGCCTTGAATCTCAAAGAAAGTGGCTGTAAAGTAATTATTGGTCTTTACAAGGGAAGTAAGTCGATCCGTGTTGCAAAACGTCATGGATTTGAAGTTATGGAAGTTGCAGAAGCAGTTACCCAAGCTGAAATCATAATGATCGGTGTACCTGATATGAAACAGGCCGAGGTTTATGAGAATGAAATTAAACCCAATCTTTCCAAGGGAAAAACTCTTTTATTTACCCATGGTTTCGCAATTCACTTTGGTCTTATTAAAGCACCGCGTGGAGTAAGTGTTATTATGGTCGCACCTAAAGGACCCGGCCATGTGGTACGCTCTCAATACAAAGAAGGAAAGGGAGTGCCTGCATTAGTGGCTGTAAATAAAGGATCCGCCAAAGATGCTAAAAAAATAGCTTTAGCATGGGCTGCCGGAATAGGAGCTGCCCGTTCAGGAATTTTAGAAACTTCATTTAAAGAAGAGACAGAAACAGATCTTTTTGGCGAACAAGCGGTTCTTTGCGGTGGTGCATCGGCCTTAGTTGAGGCTGGCTTTGAAACTTTAGTTGAAGCTGGATATGCCCCGGAAATGGCTTACTTCGAGTGTTTACATGAGTTGAAACTTATTGTTGATCTGATGATTGAGTCTGGAATCGCAGGTATGAGATTTTCGATATCTGAGACAGCTAAGTTTGGTGATGTGACCCGTGGACCACGTGTAATTAACGGCAATGTCAAGAAATCCATGAAATCTATTCTTAAGGAAATTCAATCAGGAAAATTTGCCAAGGAATGGGTAAAAGAGTATCAAGCCGGACTTCCAAAATACAATAAGTTATTGGAGGATGGAGAAAAGCATCCAATCGAAGAAACTGGGAAGCGACTACGTTCCCTGATGCCTTGGATTCCAAAGAAAAACATCAAAGGAGCACAAGCTTCTTATTCCTAAGCTAGGAATTTTGTTTTGTGGAAAACTTCCTGTGTAGTTTTACAGCACAGTGAATTCTTCCCGAATATTTAGAATTGCCACCCGTAAAAGTCCGCTTGCCATTTGGCAGGCAGAAAGGGTTGCTTTCTTGATTCGTAAAAACTTAGGTTGTACGGCTGAGCTTGTTCCGATGAGTACGACGGGCGACCGTCAAACTCAATGGAGTCTTGCGGAGAAGGGAGGCAAGGGTCTTTTTACCAAAGAATTAGAAGAGTCCTTGCTTCAAGGGGATACAGATTTAGCAGTTCACAGTGCTAAAGACATGCCTACGGATTCACCAAAAGGTCTGACCTTATCCACTTTTTTGGAAAGGGAGGATCCGCGTGATGTTTTGGTCTTAAAGAAGGGAATCGATGTGCCCAAGGTTATGGCAACGGGTAGTCCTCGCCGGCAGGCACAACTGAAGAATAAATTTCCAGAATGTAAATGGATACAATTGAGGGGGAATGTTGAAACAAGGTTAAAAAAAATCGCTGAAAAAAATCAAGCCGAGGGAACAATACTTGCCGCTGCTGGTCTTAAACGATTAGGTCTAGATAGTTTTCCCGGATTAATTTTTACGCACTTGCCTGTACAGGAAATGGTTCCTGCACCCGGGCAGGGTGCTATAGCGATTCAATCGAGAATTGAAGACACTAATTCTTTTATAAAATTGGGGGACTCAAAAACTCAGAATGCGGTTCAGATAGAACGGGATGTTCTTGTCAGTAGAGGCGGGGGATGCCAGGTAGCACTGGGAGTTTGCCTTCAAGAAGATACCCTTTATTTTTTTGAAGATAAAGTGGGTAAGCATTCTTTTTCGTGTAAGGATATGACATCGAAGGAAATTATGGAAACAGTAAGAAATATAATTGCTAAATGAGTGAGTCGGGAATGGTTTATTTGGTTGGTGCTGGTCCTGGAGAGCCTAAGCTATCAACATTAAGAGCAAAAGAGTTAATCGAGAATTGTGATGTCTTAGTTTATGATAATCTTGCTAATCCTGAACTGCGAAAATGGGCTTCTTTGAATTGTGTTCAAATAGATGTCGGTAAATCTCCTGGAAGACATACATTGGAACAAAGAGATATCGAGAAAACGCTTGTCGAGCATGCTGTAAAAGGAAAAGTAGTTGTGAGATTAAAGGGGGGAGATCCTTTTGTTTTTGGACGATGTGCAGAAGAAATGCTTGCTTTAGATGAAGCCGGAATTTCTTACGAAGTAGTACCCGGGGTGACGGCTGCATTAGCTTGTGCTGGATACGCGGGATTACCTCTTTCTCACCGAGAGTGTGGGTCTACAATTTCGTTTCTTACCGGTCATGAGGATTTAAGTAAGGATTCGCTGCGTGTTGATTTCAGCAAGTTTGCTAAAATTGGCGGTACCTTATGCATTTATATGGGGATGAGTAAGTTGGATGAAATTGTACAAAAGCTTCTAGAGGGAGGTATTTCTCCTGAAGTCCCAACTGCCATCGTTAGCAATGGAACCTTGCCCAGACAAAAAAAAGTAGTTACGACACTAAATAAAGTTGTGAAATCTGCTTGTGAGGCCAAATTACAAGCACCTGCAATTGTTTTTGTGGGTAATGCAATAGGAAGGACAGGGAAAAAGGGGAATTGGTTCGAGTCGCGACCTCTTTTTGGCAAAAGGTTTGCACTTACCCGACCGACAGCTCAAGTGAGTAAGCTAAAGAAAAAGCTGGAAGATCGTGGAGCGGAGGTACTAGAGCTACCCTTGATCAAAATTTTACCTTCCGAGGACAAAAAACTGATTGCCGAGATTTTTGCTGGAATCGCAACCTATGAATGGGCAGTTTTTACCAGTGCAAATGGTGCTCGAGAGTTTATGCGACTATTTTTTCTGGCTTTTGGTGATATAAGAAGCTTTGGCCCGATGAGAATTGCCTGTGTAGGGGAGGGGACAGCTGAAGTTTTTCGTAATTACAGTCTTGAAGTTGAAATGATTCCTGAAATTTCAACAGCTGAAAATCTAGCTAAGGATTTAGTTGCAACAAATTCTCTTGATAGTGCCAATGTTTTGATAGTGACCGGAAATCGCAATCGCGAAATTCTTGTCCAAATGCTTGAGGATATTGGCCATGCGATCGTGGATACTCTCCCCATTTATGAAACTGACTTTACGGATATTAAGGATGCACCAGATTATGAAAAATTTTTAAAGTTTGGGGCGGATGGAATAATTTTCACAAGTTCCTCCACTGCTCTTTCTTATGTCGAGCAGGAAGAGGATTTGGTTTTTGAGGATGGGGCGATTAAGCCGATCCATTGCAGTTTCGGTCCTGAGACCAGTAAAACTTTACGGGAGAATGATCTAGAAGTTAAATTAGAATGTATTAATCCCAGTATAAAAGAAATGATATTTAAAGTTGTTGAACAATTTGGAGGCTGATGGTGTAAGATGCCCCCGGAAGTAAAAATTTGTGGAATCACTTGCGAAGTAGATGCAAATATCGCCCTTTCTCACGGTGCTAATTATCTAGGATTCATTCTTTATGAAAAATCTCCAAGATTTGTAGATAAAGAACATTCTGAAATCTTGATTAAAAAGTGTAATGATATTACTTCTGGGTTTGTCGCTGTAGATGTCTGTCCTAATTTTGATAAAATTATTTCGATGAAAAAAAGTGGGTTTCGATATTTTCAGTTTCATTTCCCGTTGGATACAGATCTCAGCATTATTAAAGAGTGGAGTACAATTGTTGGTAGTTCGAATCTGTGGTTGGCTCCGAAGATACCTCCAGACAATGAATTCCCTGAAAACCTTCTCAATTTTTCAGACACTTTTTTATTGGATACCTATTCGAAAACAAAATTTGGTGGTACAGGTCATTCTTCTGATTGGAAAACTTTTTCGAAATGTAAGGTAAGCTACCCTGAAAAGAAGTGGATTCTTGCGGGTGGTATTGGACCAAAAAATGTGGCTAAAGCTTTACTGCAAACGAAGGCAGACATAATTGATCTTAACAGCGGAGTTGAAAAAGCTCCGGGACAGAAAGACCCGGAAAAAATTAAATCTGTTTTCTCAATCCTTACTCACTAATAATTCAAATTTTCAGTATTAAGATTTGAACAATTATCGATACATACTAAAAAGAAATATATGACTTCTGTTGGAAAAAATTTCCCCGATCTTAATGTAAACGCAATGAATGAAATGGGTGATACCATTTCGGTCAATATTTTCGAAAAAGCTAAATCAGAAAAGAAAAAGATTTTACTCTTTTGGTATCCTAAGGACTTTACCTTTGTTTGCCCTACAGAATTACATGCTTTTCAGGCTGCTTCTCAAGATTTCGAAAAAAGAAACACAATTGTTATTGGTGCATCTTGTGATACTGCGGAAGTTCATTTTGCATGGTTAAACACAGCAAAAGATAATGGTGGAATTGAAGGAGTCACATACGACCTTCTTGCGGACAGCAACCGTAATCTTGCAAACACTTTAGGTATTCTTGACGAAACCAATGAGAGAGTTGATGAGGAAACAGGTGTTGTGCTCGTTGATGGTGATAGTGTTCCATATCGTGCAACCTACTTAGTCGATGAAGATGGATTGGTATTCCATGAAGGAATTAACCACATGCCGATTGGTAGAAATGTCGCTGAGTATTTACGATTAATAGATGCCTATACCCATGTTCAAGAAAAGGGAGAAGTTTGTCCAGCTAACTGGGAAGAGGGGAAGGACGCTATGAACGCTAACCGTGATGGAGTAGCAAGTTATTTAAGTTCTCACTAAGTTAATTATCATGCTACAGGAACTTTCTGAAGATAATTTGGGGGATCAAATTAAAGATTCTCCACTAGCATTTGTGCAGTATTCGGCCGGTTGGTGCGGGAACTGCAGAATTATGAAACCAAAGTTCAAAAAGTTTTCCTCCGAAATGGATGAAGTTCCGTTTTTTATAATAGATTCAGAAAAGTTTCCTGAATCTCGTAAGTTGGCAAATGTGGATAATCTTCCCACATTTGCCAGCTTTAAAAAAGGCGTTTGCTCAGGACAGATTCAAACGAACAAGGGAGATCTCTTAAAAGAATTTATTGATGAAGCTTCCCTTAATTAGGCATATTTGTGACTTTATCGAAAAAAACGATGAAGATTTTGTTGAAGAAGCTATTGAGGTCCTCGAACACCTTACTGAGTTCGATGGTCTGAGAGAAGAAGAAATCGATTCGCTTGGAGAAATGATTTCTAATTTATATGGTGCACTTGAAGTAGAAAAGTCGGTACAGGACGGTTTGCCCAGAAAAGAAGCCCTTAATGCATTCATGAACAGAGTACAAAATTCGATAGATAAGTAATCTTAATTTTATTTGAATTGTTTGGCAAGTTTTGCCAATTCCTTCGGGTCCATATCTTCCATATTAGGCATGGCGCCTCCGCCAAAGCCTTCCATCATGCGTTTCATTTTCCCGCCTTTCATCTTTTTCATCATCTTTTGCATTTGAGAAAATTGTTTAATTAATTGATTAACATCACGAATCTGTACACCTGAACCAACCGCTATCCTCTTACGGCGAGAGCCCCCAATGATTCTGGGAACCCGCCTTTCTTGTTTGGTCATTGATAAAATAATCGCTTCATGTTTAGCCAGTGCTTCTTCCTCTTTATCCCCAACTTGAACATTTCCCATTCCGGGCAGCATTTTGGCAATTGAGCCCATTGAACCCAACTTTTTCATCTGTCGCATCTGGGAAAGAAAGTCCTCAAAGTCAAATTCTGCTTTGAGCATTTTTTCAGCCATGCGGGCAGATTCTTCCTGATCGAGATTTTCTTGAGCTTTTTCTACAAGAGAAACAACATCACCCATTCCAAGAATCCTTGACGCTAATCTATCAGGATGAAATGCTTCAAAGTCATCAATCTTCTCACCCACACCCATGAATTTAATCGGAGCACCGGTTACTCTTTTCATTGAAAGAGCAGATCCCCCCCTAGCATCACCATCAACTTTGGTTAAGATTATACCGGTAAGTCCAAGTCTCTCATGAAAAGTCTTAGCAACATTGACTGCTTCCTGACCAAGGGCTGCATCTGCAACCAGTAGAATTTCATGCGGATTAACTTCTTTATTAAGAATTTCTAGTTCGCCGACAAGTTCGTCATCGATTTGAAGGCGTCCAGCTGTGTCAAAAATAATGACATCTGATCCTTTTTGTTTTGAATCTTCCCATCCATCTCTGGCTATTTGAGGAACATCTTTAGAATTTCTGTCGCAATAGAATGAAAAGTTTTCCTGATTTGCCAAGAATTCAAGCTGGTCAATCGCGGCAGGTCGGTAAACATCGCATGCTACGAGCATGGGAGATTTTCCATCTTTGGCTAATCGTTTTGCGAGTTTAGCGGAGGTCGTCGTTTTACCTGCACCGTGTAGACCCACCATTAAAATCCGCAAAGGTTTTTCTTCACGTAATTCAACATTTCCTTCTCCGAGAAGTTTAACAAGTTCATCGTTGATGATTTTAACAACCTGTTGTCCAGGGGATACCGATTTTAAGATATCCTGCCCGAGGCAAGCATCTTTGACCTCGTCAATAAATTCTCGTACGACTCGAAAATGTACATCGGCTGAAAGTAATGCTTTACGAACCTCTCCAAGAGCTTCACTTACATTATCTTCTGTTATTTTCCCTACACCTCTTAGGTTGCGGAGCGTTTTACTGAGTTTTTCTGTTAGGTTTTCAAACATGATATACTCTTTATCATGTCAAGGTAAGGCGATGGGGGAAAGTCATTATTTCGAGAATTGCTTTCCTCATTGCCATTTTACCTTCTATGAGCATGATATTCACGCTTTATCCCTTTCAAAATATGAAAATTTTCGTCGCTGATCGAATATCTCCACTCGGAGTTGATTATTTAAAGAAACAAGATGGCTTTGAGGTTGTAGAGGCATATGGCTCTTCACCTGAGCAAGTTGCTGAAATTGCAAAGGATGCTTCCGCTAT
The DNA here is from genome assembly GCA_028042835.1 of Opitutales bacterium. Taxonomy (GTDB): domain Bacteria; phylum Verrucomicrobiota; class Verrucomicrobiia; order Opitutales; family Seribacteraceae; genus Seribacter. The sequence continues at coordinate 25,383 of JAOFOL010000026.1, forward strand.
TATTGTTCGTAGTGATACTCAAATTACTCCGGAAGTAATTGCAGGAAGTAGAAACCTGAAAGTTGTAGGCAGGGCAGGAGTTGGTGTAGACAATATTAACTTGGATGCGGCTACTGAAAAGGGAATCATTGTCATGAATACTCCGGGGGGTAATACAATAGCAACTGCCGAGCTTACATTCACCCATATGTTATGCGGAACCCGGGCAATTGTGCGTGGTGCAACGGGCATGAGAGAGGGGAAGTGGGAACGGAAACAATTGAAGGGGGCAGAATTGCGCGGCAAAACCCTTGCGGTTCTTGGTTTAGGTAGAATTGGAGCTGAAGTTGCAAGACGTGCTCAGGCCTTCGAAATGCGAGTTGTCGCGTATGATCCATACTTGACGGATGACCGAGCGAAAGAAATGGACCTGGAAAAGGTTGAGTTAGATGAAGCGTTTGTCGAAGCTGATTACCTGACTGTTCATATGCCTCTTACAGATCAAACTCGCGGTATGGTTGATGCAGATGCTTTTGCCAAAATGAAAGAAGGTGTTCGAGTGTTTAATTGCGCTCGTGGTGGAATCATCGACGAAAATGCTCTGTTGGACGCCCTGCGTTCGGGGAAGGTCGGGGCAGCTGGCCTGGATGTTTATGAACAAGAGCCTCTTCCTGAGGATCATCCTTTTCGGAAAGAAGAAAATTTGATTTTAACTCCACATCTGGGTGCATCTACAGCAGAGGCTCAGGAAAGTGTTGGAGTTGAAATTGCGGAAGCGGTTGCCGAAGTTCTTAATGGTGGCAGGATTCGTAATGCGATAAATATGCCATCTATTGATCCAAAAGATTTAGAGAGTCTGAGTCCATATCTAGATTTATGTCACCGCTTAGGTGCATTCGCCAGGCAGGCGGCAAGGGGATCGGTTGAATCGATTAGGATTACTTACTTTGGCGGGATTGTAGATGTTGACTGTGTGCCCTTAACGCGGGCAGTTCAAAAGGGCTGGCTTTCTGGTGTGGTTGGAGATGAAGGAGTAAATGATGTCAATGCACCTTTTAAAATCAAAGATTTAGGAATAAAAGTAGAGACAGTGAAATCTGCAGAATCTGTTGATTATAACGAACTAATTGAAGTTTGCACCGTAACGGGTGATGGAGATCAGCGTTCTGTGCGAGGAAGTCTTTTGGGCAGAGGTAATGACCCACGGATAGTTGAGGTAGATGGCCAAGCCATTGAAGTAAGACCTGTTGATACTTTATTGGTAGTTAGAAATGTAGATAAGCCCGGGATCGTTGGAAAACTTGGTACTATGCTTGGCGATTGTGCTGTTAATATTGCAAATATGTCTTTGAGCCGAGCTGACGAGGGAAAGTGGGCACTTACCATCTTCGAGCTAGATGAGGAACCACCCGAAACTGCATTACTCGCAATAGAACAAGACCCTGATATTCAAGAAGCAAGGGTTTCGCGCCAAAGCTAGGCTTTTGAATAAAGTTTATCCCCATGTTTTCTCTTGAAACAGTATCGGTTGTAATCGTCGGATATTTGTTGGGCTCGATACCTTTTGGTGTACTTGTGTCCAAGAGGATGGGGGTTGATATCTATAGGGTAGGAAGTGGGAACCCTGGAGCCACAAATGTGCTTCGCTCCATAGGAAAACCTGCAGGATATACAGTTTTTATTTTGGATTTTCTAAAAGGGATTTTGGCAACGACATGGTTTAAGGTTGGTATTGTCGCATTTTCTGGTGATCCAAATTTGGCTTTATGGGGATTGCCAGCTGCGGTTCTAGGTCATACCTACCCTTTATTTTCAAATTTCAAAGGCGGTAAGGGAGTAGCGACAGCTATGGGTGGCCTTTTAGGAGTAATGCCTGGATGTTTATTGATTGGTTTAGTAAGTTGGGGTGTTATTTTTATCACTACTCGTTATGTTGCAGTCGCATCAATCGGCTTTGGATTAAGTTTGCCCGTCTGTGCAATGGTAGCTTATTGGTCCTCAGAAATGAAAGATGGGCAATTGGCAAAAGTTATTTTGGCAATTCTAATTATGGCATGGATTGTCTGGCGTCACCGATCAAATCTCCAAAGATTAAGAGAGGGAACCGAAAACCGTTTCGAACGTAAACCCAAGGACTAACCCCAACCCTTCCCAATATGAACGTAGAAAATAAACCTAAAATCGTAAATGTGGGAATACTTGGCTTTGGTACTGTGGGTCAAGGTACTTGGAAGCACTTAGAGGAAAATAGCCAATTTTGGGAGAAAATTTTGGGTGTACAGGTAAAACCTAAGAGAGCTTCCGTCCGTTCCATTCAAAAAGAAAGAAAAATTAAGATTGCCGAAAATGCCTTAACCACGGATTCAGAATCTATTGTCAATGATCCTGATATCGATTTAATTTGCGAATTAATCGGAGGCATTGAAGAAGCTAAAGAATTGACATTGCGTGCTTTTGAAAACGGAAAATCCGTGGTTACAGCAAATAAAGCACTGATTTGTGAACATGGCGAAGAATTGTTTGAAGCTGCTGAAAAAGCTGGAGTGCATTATGGGTTTGAAGCAAGTGTTGCTGGAGGAATCCCCATTATTAAAGTTCTTCGCGAAAGTATGGTGGCTAATGAATTTCCTCTGATCTACGGAATTTTAAATGGTACATCTAATTACATTCTTACCCGAATGGAAAGTGAAGGCGTATCTTTTGAAGATGTATTAAAAGATGCCCGAGAGCTCGGTTATGTTGAAGCGGATGAAGCATTGGATTTGGATGGAGTTGATGCTGCTCACAAGGCTGTAATCTTAGCTTACCTAGCTCATGGAATATGGGTTAATCTAGATGATATTACAGTTGAGGGAATTCGCAGGATTTCGATTGAAGATTTGCAGGCAGCTAGAAAATTAGGATGTAAAATTAAATTAATAGGTGTCATCCGAAGAAATTTTAAGAATGATCACATCTCTGTTGGAGTCTATCCTGCACTCGTACCAATAGCTGAAATTATTGCTAGAACCGACGGAGTGTATAATGGAATTAGTTTAACTGGATCAGTAGTCGGAACGGTTGTGCTTACGGGTAGAGGGGCCGGGCAAGATCCAACTGCTGGGTCAGTAATCAGTGATGTCGTTGATGTGGTGAAAGCACAAAATGGGATTTCGGCTGGGATCAAGCTAAGACATGTATCTCCTGAAGAGTGTAAGCCTGCGAAACCCGTAGAAATAGGAGGTTCGTTTTACATTAGGCTGACTGTCGATGATAAACCAGGTCAACTTGCCAAAGTTGCAGATTGTCTGGCAGAGCACCAAGTTAGCTTGGCTACCGTGTCACAAAGTCCACAAAGTGGCTCTCCAACGGCCAGTATTATTTTAACTACGCACGAGACTAATGAGCATTCGATCAACTTGGCGATTCAATCTTTAGAGCAACTTCATGGGGTAAATGAAAAGCCTGTGCTGTTTCGCGTTTTTGATCCAAATTTAACTCCCAAAGAATGAGTATTATTGTTAAAAAATTTGGTGGCACTTCAGTCGGCGATGTCGACCGTATCAAGCGGGTGGCCAGGCTAGTGAAGCAAACCTTTAATGAAGGAAATCAAGTCGTGGTGGTCGTATCCGCTAGATCTGGAGTTACGAATGAGTTGATTGAAAGAGCGAAAGCTATTCAGAAAGCTCCTTCTGATCGTGAGATGGATGTTTTGATGACCTGTGGAGAACAGGAAACGATTGCTCTATTATGCATGGCTCTTGATTCACTGGGAGTTCCTTCTGTTTCAAGAACTGGCTGGCAGGCAGGTATTATGACTGAAGGACTTCATGGAAAAGCCAGAATCCGTGAGGTAGGCGGTGGAGATATTCGTAAGCAATTAAGATCTGGGAAAGTGGTCGTCCTTGCAGGTTTTCAAGGAGTCAATGATCAGGGTGATATGACCACATTTGGAAGGGGTGGTTCTGATCTAAGCGCGATTGCCATGGCAGGTGCCCTCCGGGCGAAAAACTGTCAGATTTTTACCGATGTCGAAGGTGTTTTTACTGCAGATCCAAGAATTGTACCCGGTGCCTGTAAAATTAATGCTATTAATTATGAAGAAATGCTTGAACTTGCTAGCAGTGGATCAAAAGTAATGCAGACACGGGCAGTTGAATTTGCTCAAAAACATAATATTCCTTTTGAAGTACGCTCTACCTTTTCCAAAAAAACCGGAACAACAGTGAAGAAAAAAGTTAAATCTCTTGAGGACACGCTCGTTAGTGGTGTGGCCATAGACAAAAATCAAGTTCGTATTAGTATTACAGAGCTTCCCGATAGACCAGGTGCAGCCGCAGCCATATTTAAAGTAATGTCTGATGCAGGTGTCATTGTAGATATGATTGTTCAAAATGTGGCTCGCAAGGGGAAAGCAAATCTTACCTTTACGGTTCCATCTGAAGATGCTTTTCGTGCAGAAAAAGCATTAAAAGAACATTTTGCAGAGGGAGCAGGCGGTAAATTAGGACGAAGTACAAATATTGCAAAAGTATCGGTTGTCGGTGTAGGAATGAGATCCCACTCAGGGGTAGCTTCCACATTTTTTGATGCTTTGGCTAATGCGGGGATTAATATGCTAATGATTAGTACTTCTGAAATTAAGATTTCTGTAGCTGTAAATCCTGATCAAGGTGATGATGCCACCCGTGTAGCTCATCAGGCATTTAATTTGGGTAAGTAATTTTTTCCTAAATAGAAAAAATCTTAATGCAATTTTTAAGTACTCGTGGAGGATCTTCTGTCACTTTCACTAGTGCTGTAGCACAGGGATTAGCACCTGATGGTGGCCTTTACCTGCCAGAAGATTTTCCCGACCTCAGATCTAACTTAGATCAATGGAGTAGTTTAGATTATCCAACCCTTTGTCTAGAGTTCTTTCGTTATTTTGCTACTGATATATCTGAGCACGATCTCAAGAAATCTATTGATTCTGCATACAGAAGTTTTTCACATAATGCAACAGCTCCTCTTATAGAATTAGGTGTAAATTGTAAATGCCTCGAACTATTTCATGGTCCAACTTTGGCCTTTAAAGATTTCGCACTGCAGTTACTGGGAAACTTTTATGAACTTCAAATAAAACGCGAACAAAAACCTTTGTGTATTCTTGGTGCTACATCAGGAGATACAGGTGCTGCTGCTATATCAGGCTTATTAGGAAAAGATGGCGTTACCGTGTTCATTTTGTACCCCAAAGGTAAGGTATCTCCTCAGCAGGAGATGCAAATGACCTGCACGGATGCCGGGAATGTTTTTCCGATAGCGATTGATGGTACTTTTGATGATGCCCAACAAACAGTAAAAGAACTATTTGCTGACCTCGAATTCCGAGAGGATGTTCATTTATCTGCCGTTAACTCAATTAACCTGGCACGAATTTTAGCCCAGTCAGTTTATTATTTATATGCATG
>JAOFOL010000027.1 GCA_028042835.1 Opitutales bacterium
TTCCATTGGATAATAAATTCTTTTTTTTGAGATTATATTTGTTTTTCTGTTTTTTTGCATTCCCATTATTAAATGGACAGCAATCTAGCGATTACCTTGGTTCGGTTTCTATCGTTATCAAGGGCGGCAGTTCATCCGCCCCTTATCATTCGATCATTTCTCCTGCCTTAAAAGGCAAGGCTGTATTTAGGGGCCAAGTTGAAAGTGTCGTGGATAATAACTTGTCTTTTTACACGGTCCCTGACCTTTTGGATCCTACCACACTATCTAAGCCTTTTAAGGAGGGGCTATTCACAAGCCAAAAAGCAAGAGTAAGAGCTGTATTAAGCGATAGTAATGCATCAATCGATAGAGTTGAAGTAGTAGACCCTGGTGCTGGGTACGCTAAGATTCCTAATGTTTTTATTCATTTCCCCTCATTAATTCAAGGTTCCTCTGGTGATGCTAAAAGTGCATTTGCAATCGCCTTAACTGCCAACAGCATGATTTCATCGGTTTCATTGACTGACTCTGGAATGGGTTATTCCTCAATTCCCAAAGTTGAGATTGAGGGCGGACCACATTTTTTAAGGGTGGTAGATCTAGACTCAAATCATACCGGTAGGTTTTATCGAATATCATCTAATTCAGCGAATCAATTGACTGTTGAAAATCTTTTCAATGAAGACCTGACAGCAGTTTTTCCGGCAGATTCTGAAGTGGAAATCTTCGAAGCATGGACTTTAGGTGAGTTGTTTGGGTATGAATCTACATCATTTAACGATATCGATTCAAGCACTGGGAACATCGAATATGATCATGTGTATTTGCTTTCTCCCTCTAATAGTCAAAATGGAACTGAGTCAGATTTCGAAGGCTTTTATCATGATGGAGGTTCTTGGAAAAGATTAAATTCTCCTAGCGTCGATGCTAACCATCAAGTGATTTCTCCAAATCAATCACTCGTTGTAGCTAGAAGATCATCTTCAGATTTAAATTTACTTCTCTCAGGTACTGCTTTGGCTAAAAGTACTTACATTAGTGTCCCCAACTTTAGCAAAAGGGTAATGCTCAGTAACCCCTACGGAGTTGACCTCATGTTATCTGATCTTATTGATACCACATTTATAACCGAGGATAATTCCACCTCCTTCATGTGGTTGGCAAATCCTGAGCAAGAGAAAGCAGATAATGTCAAGGTATTACATGATGGTGTATGGTCAACTTTCTGGCATGACGGTAAAAATAAATCCATCTCGGCAAAAGCAACAGCAACCTCTCGTGCAGGAAGTGGTGCTGGGGCATCTCTTATGCAAAGAGATATTTCTTTTTCGGAAGGATTAATAATCGCAATGACAAACCCTTCCTACGCAAGCGGAGACAATTTATTAGTGACCTCGCCTAACCACAGGTTAAGGGAAGGTTTTGTTGTTAAAATAATTCAAGCACGCGGTTACAAAACCAACGACCTAAAAGAGTTAGTTGATGATCTTGGAAATGTTGTAGATAACAATTCTTCTGCGCTGATCATCGAGTCTGGGGCTAACGGTTACTATACTGTAAAAGATGTCACAACAGATAGCTTTGTACTCGATGGGAAATCTGGTGATTGCAATTTTATTAATGATGGAAGTGCCATGTGGATTACGGGTACCAGTGGCAGTGGGTACGAGCATGATTGCTCAGTCTCGTTTATTGGGGGAGGTGGTAGTGGTGCATCAGGGATTGCGAGAGTCGACAGCAACACTGGGCAAGTGACATCTATATCTATAACCAGTGCAGGTTCTGGTTATATCGAGGAGCCTGATGTTGTAATTCATTCTGGTGGTTGGAGAAAACTGGGTGCAGGCAATTCTCCATTTAGTGATTTACTTATTCCCGCTGGCGGTGGCATCATGATTGTTCGAAATCATCCAAATGGACAACCGGTTCGTTTTCCTGTTCGTAACCCTTTTGATTAGTAGGAAAGTTACGATATTTGTTGCGCATCAACATCTAAAATATCGTGAAGCTCGGGGTCTAGAGGAAATTGTGCCCTTATCTCTTTGAGTTGTTTCAGGGCGGTAGATACTGAAGAAGTAAAATAGAAAAAATGATATCGATAGAATCCTTTTATTTTTTCCAAGGGTGCAGGAGCAGGCCCCTTAACGGTCAAGTCTTGAAGGTTTTGCTTTTCAAGTAATTTGGCCCATTCCGAGGTGTAGTATTCTACCTTTGCCTCGCTCCTTCCACGAAAAAGGTGACGAATTAAATGTCTGTATGGAGGGTAGTTGAATTCTTTTCTCATTTCCAATTCTTCTTCAAGAAAACCTTTGAGGTCGCACTTTCTTGCAAATTGGATACTAGGAGAATGCGGCGCATAGGTTTGGATGAAGACTTCGCCAGCACGATTTCCTCGCCCTGCTCTACCCGATACTTGCACAAGCATTTGAAATGCTCGTTCAGATGCACGAAAATCTTCCATCCGAAGAGGTAAATCCGCATCAACTACTCCGACAAGTGTGACTTTAGGAAAGTCTAAACCCTTTGCAATCATCTGCGTACCAACCAATACATCTATTTTTCCTTTTCTGAAGTCTGATAATGTTTCTCGAAATAAATTTTTTTTGGTCATGATATCCGCATCAACCCTTCTTATTTGTGCTCGTTTAGGAAGTAAGCTCGCAACTAAATCTTCAATCCTTTGAGTCCCATGGCCTTTTTTCTTTAAATCAAAAGATTTACATTCATTACAACTTTTAGGTGCAGGTTTTCGAAATCCGCAAAGGTGGCACCTTAGGTAACCATCGGTTCGATGGTAAGTTAATGCGATGCTGCAATCCTTGCATTGTTCAACGTGTCCACAATCAGGACATAGCATCGTGGTATTAAACCCCCTACGATTCAGAAAAAGAATACTTTGCTCGCGATTAGCAATGCGGTCACGCAAAGCTTCAACTAATTGCTGAGATAAAATAGGTAAGTTCTTAGTTTTATCAGCCTCCCTACGCATATCAACCAAATGCACAAGAGGGAGTTCTCGATTATCCACCCTTTTAGAAAGACGACTGAGACCGTACTTTCCCTTTTCAACATTATTTATAGATTCTAAGCTTGGAGTGGCAGAACCTAATACGCAAACCGCAGAGGTCATCTTGGCTCGGACAACCGCTACATCCCTAGCATGATACCTAGGTGTGTCCTCCTGCTTATAGGAACTTTCATGCTCTTCATCTACTATAATAAGACGTAGGTGTTGAAGAGGTGCAAAGATCGCCGAACGAGCACCAACGACAATTTTTGCCTCTTGATTAATTAAGCTCCTCCATGCATCAACTCTTTCACCTGCGGAAAGATGACTATGCCAAACGACGACTTTTTCCGAGTCGAAACGAGCTCTTAATCTTGAAACTGTTTGAGGCGCAAGGGCAACTTCAGGGACTAAAAATAGGACGCTGCCCTTCTGGTTTAATGCTTGTTGCATTGCTTCGAAGTACACTTCTGTTTTACCTGAACCAGTTACTCCAGAGAGTAATCGTGTTTTGAATTTATATGTATCTAAATCACGACAAATTTCTTCAACTGCAATATTCTGTTCATCAGTAAGTTTAATCGACTGATCGACTTGTTCTGCAGAATCTAAAAATTCATCTTCGTATGCAACTCTTTCAACAATTTCTTTCTTTTCAGAAATAACCCCTTTTTGCAGCAAGCTATTTATAGTTGCGGATGTGGTTTTAGTACTCTCGAGAACTTTGCTGATAAAAGTAGGTCTATTTTCCTTTTTTAAGAACGATACAACCCTTGTTTGAGCGGGTGCTTTCTTTAATCCGACTAGTAGTTCTTGGTAATTGGCTGCAAGATAAATGAGTCTTCTAGATTTTGGTTTCATTCCTTCTCTTATTGACGCCGGAATCATGGCTTCAATACATGACTCAATTGAGCAGGAATAGTAGTTACTAATCCATGACGCTAACTTCATTAAATCAGCGGTAAGAACAGGTGCTTGCTGGATGATAGCTAAAATCTTTCGGATAAGTGTAGGTTCCTTGAACGATTTACCCTCGAAAGACCAAACAATTCCAATTACTTTCCTCTTTCCAAGTGGAATTTGTACTAATGAACCAACTTGGATTTTCTTAAACTGGTCTTCTTCTGTTGAGTAGGTAAGAGGTTGATCGAATCCGCCTAATGGCTGAACTTCGATTAATTTTTTTTCAGTTACTACCATTGACTAATTTTGGCGTAGATCATAACACAAAATCCTTGGACCTTTTGATGTCGACCTGTCAGTTTCATTTTGCATCACATAAAGCAAACCTTTACTGATTGCGGGTAAAGTCCAAGTGCCAGGTGCAAAAAATAATTGCTTATGATCCAGTAACGCTAATCCCTGCGGAGTCAGTTCAAGTAAAGTAAGAGAACCGAGTTCAGATAGACCCATAAAATATTTTTGTGTATATAAAATCGAGCCTCTAAAAAGTTCCAAGTTGAGGTCTCTATTCATAAGTTTAGTTTCCCAGGACACTCGGTCTCTCCAGATGATTTCACCCGAATCAACATTTACACAAAAGAGTTCGGCCCCTCTTTGGTGTCTGCCTGCAATCCCGTATAAATAATCACCGACTACTATGGGTGTCATCCAATGGATGTTTAATTCTGGTTTGTGCCATTTAATTTGAGGTTTGAATTCAGCATCGAAACTTAACATTACCCCACCTTTTTCGTAGCACTCGCTAAGAAATATCATGTTGTTTTTTACAGGAATCGGAGGGACCGCATTTGCCGATTCATATGTTGATGAGCGCCAAGGGAAGCGGGCTAGCTTTTTTCCATTTTTAGGATCGACTACAAGTAATCCACCTCGGGGAGGTCGACTCTCCCCTCCTGTGAAAATTAAACACACTTCTTTTTCGTTTATCTTGGTGTTAACAGGAGAGGAATAACTGGCACCCCATTCATCTTTAGTAATCCATTTGGTTGCCCCCGTGTTTAAATCAAAAGCGACTACACACTCTCCCTTCTTCCCTCCTGTATTAACGATTAAAGAGTTTCCACTAATAATCGGGTTCGAGCCTTTCCCGAAGAAATAGTCGGGAATTTCATACTCTTTTTTTAGGTCTCTCTTCCAAATTAATTTCCCCGTGATGAGGTCCAAGCATGTTAGCCATGCGGTAACTCCATGAGTATATACCCGATTTTTCCAAATAACTGGGCTTGACCTTGGACCGTTTGAATATCCGTATCGATCACGATAATTTGCGGGATATTTATAAGACCAAATTTTTTCACCCGAATAGGGTGACCTTGCTTCTATAATTTCATGATTATTTTGCAGATGAAATAGAATGAGATAATCTTCCGTTATTGCAGGTGAAGAATAGCCTTCTCCCTTTGAAAGCTCCCAAACTTTTGAAAAATTAATACCATTTGGTCCGATTGACAGGTTACTTTCATTCGTAGTAGCATCATCATATGGGCCGTTAAACCTTGGCCAGTCCTGCGTGCGTGCACCCTCAGATAATTCCCCCGGCACGGAGTGAATGATTAATCTTTGATCATTATCTGCATACGATATGAAAAGCAGTCCAAAGAGGGGGAATAACATGAATGTTTTTTTGAATGGCAAAATCACGGATTTAAGATCATGATAAACTCGTTTTGAATCAACTAGAAAGCATCTGGCACTACGCAAGTGCTTTAAAATTTACCGCGAATATTCAATCTCGCACACGATTTAATCAAATTACAGTGGAATAAATATTTGTGAAAGAAGTAATTAAATCGATTCCGTCTGTTTTTCATCAAAGAAAAAAGCGAATCAATGCCTTTCGCTTTCTTCGTTTTGCTGCAGTGCTATGCTTCTTCGTATTCATTTACATGAATATCTACATTCGCTTAATGTCAGTTGAGCGAGCGGAGCCAATTGGTTGGATAGAAGCGTTTTATTGGGTACTTACAACTATGTCCACCCTTGGGTATGGCGATATTACCTTTTTAGGTAATGAGGGCCGTTTGTTTTCGATGGTGGTAATGTTCACTGGGGTCTTCTATCTCTTCATCGTGCTTCCATTTGTATTTATGGAATTTCTATACAAGCCCTTTATGGAATATCAAACAGGAGCCCGTGTTCCGCGCAAGTTTGAGGGCTCTGAGCAAAAACACTTAATTCTTACTCACTACGATACTGTAAGCCATGACTTGATGGATAAATTAACCCAGTTTGGCTATCCATTTATTTTAATCGTTGAGCATATGAAGGAAGCTCTTCGTCTGCATGATATGCAAATTCCGGTTATGTTAGGAAAACTCGACGAGGTTAAAACCTTTGAAGACGCTGGAATTGGTAATGCTGCAATGGTGGTAGCCACAGACGATGATATCCGTAATGTAAATATAGCTTTTAGAGCACGTGAAGCTGCCCCCAACTGTATGATTGCTTCGACTTGCAACCGAGTTACTTCTGAAGAAATTCTATCATTGGCAGGAGCAAATCATGTTGTAAAGGTTTCGAAGCAAATGGGTTCGTTTCTGGCCCGGCGTATAAGCTGCACCGATCGAAGTACTCACTTGATTGGCTCTTTTGATGAAGTAAAGATTGCTGAGGCAACAATTCATGGTACCCCTCTTGTCGGTCAATGCTTGAAAGATACAAACCTGCGTGAGGATCTTGGTGTTAATGTGGTAGGTATGTGGGAGCGAGGTCACTTCCAATTGCCTGAACCTGATGCACTTCTTAATAACCATACGGTTTTACTTTTAGCGGGTATGGAATCTCATTTTGACGAGTATGATAAACATTTTGGAAAATACTCTCAAAACCATGCTCCTGTTATAATTATTGGAGCAGGTAGAGTCGGCCGAGAAGCGGCTAAAAGTCTTGAGGAAATGAGTGTAGCTTACCGTGTAATTGAGACCGATGAAGTGAAAGCTGCAAAAGTTAAAAATTCTATTGTGGGCGATGCATCTAACAAAGCAATTTTAGAAAGAGCTGGGATTGCAAATGCTCCTGCTGTTTTAATCACCAGTCACGATGATGAAACTAATATTTATCTTACTATTTATTGCCGTAAACTTCGTCCGGATGCGCAGATAATTACCCGGGCTTTTCTCCACCGTAATGTTGAGCCTTTGCACCGTGCTGGGGCAGACTTTGTGATGTCTCAGGATCGCATGGGGGCAAATACTATCTTTAATCTTCTTAATCGGGCAGAAATTCTCATGATTACGGAAGGACTCGATATCTTCAGTCAGAAAACGCCAAAATCTTTAATTGGTGAAAAGTTAAAAGATTCAAAGGTTCGTGAAAAAACCGGTTGTAGTATAGTGGCGATCAAAGGTGATGGCTCTACAGTTATAACCCCATCACCTGAGCATCAGTTTTCTGAAGATGGAGAAATTATCTTAATTGGTGACGAAAAAGCTGAAAAACAGTTTGAGTTGAAGTTCTGTTAGAACTAACCCTGTTTTTTAAATCTTCTTGAAGAAGAATAATTTTGTTCGCTGTGATATGTTCCGTGGCTTTGGTCATGGTATACTGGATACCGGATTTAGTGTTTTTATTTTACTTGCAGCGATTCGTTTTTGGGATGCACCTAGCATTTACAAAGGTGCCCTCTCTGGTGGAGGTTCACTGGGTTTAATATTAACACCATTTATTTTAAGTTATTTTTCTGGAAATAAGCTTTCTGAAACAAGAAAGTGTGCTGGTTTTACTTTTTGTGCTTCTATTTTCATTCTTTTGGCATCCTTTGCTACTTCTTTATTATTCTTTACACTTCTATTAGTTATTGCCCAAATTTGTCTATCACAAGTGCCCAGCTTGATGATTAGAGTGTATGCCGAAATTTATGATGATAAGGAAAGAGGTCGAAAGCTTGCCTTTAATTTAATTTTTAGCACATTGGGCGGTCTATTTTCATCTTATCTTTTTGGTTCTTATCTGGATACAAATGATGCAAATTTTCAAGTTATACTGTGGGGTATGACCGTCGCAGGAATACTCTCAGTATGCTCTCTTTTGAGTATGCAGGGACATTTGAAAATAAAGAACGAATACGACAAGCCGCCAACCTTAGTTTCAATTTTTAGGGCACCTCTTAATGACCGTTTGTTTCTACGAATTTTGATAGCTTGGATGATTTTGGGGTTTGGTGCGATCATGACATTTCCTTTACGGGTTGAATATCTTACACGAGAAGATCAATTAAATTTAACTAACCAGGAAATTGCTTTGGTAACAGTCATGGTTTTCTTTGGTGCAAAAATTTTAAGTATGCCAATTTGGGGAAAGCTATTTGATTTAATGCATTTCATGAAATTCAGGATCCTTCTTAATTCATTCATGGCACTAGCTATAATTATTTATTTTAATTCTAGTAGCTTAAGTGGAGTAATACTTGGTTCTGCACTAGCTGGAGCAGGCATGGGTGGAGCCAACTTAGCATGGACACTTTGGGTTACGAAATTGGCTCCCAGGGGGAAAGAGAAAGATTATATGAGTGCTCATATGGCACTAACCGGGTTACGAGGTGCAACCGCACCTTTTATCGGCTATTTATTAGAGAGCTTTATTGGATTTCATGGAGTTTCAATAGTTTCTACTATCTTTATTGTGACTGCATCCTTGGTTTTTGCTACAACTTTGAAAAGTCCGAGACTTCGATTGTCGTAGAGTCATTATTGGAAGTTCAAAGTTGACTTCATGAGGTTGGCACGATTGAAAAAAACAATGAAAAATCTTATCTTGTCCCTACTTGTTCTTTCATTCTCATCTTCCCTTTCTTTTGCTAAATCAAAATTCGGAGATTATTACTTGGGGTTTGGTTTAGATTTTATAGAAGCGGGAGATGTTAGTTCCCTGGAGGGTGAAGGCTTAAGTTTGTTTGCTAACAGTCTGGCTAGTGATGAGGCAGATTTCCATATTACTTTCGACTATGCCAGTCTTGACGGTGTTACTTCAAAAGAAAAAATTTGGAACTTAGGCGTCGATTATATCTATCATCTAGATGATTTTTCTGGCATGGATGGAATGTTTAGACCTTTCCTTGGAATTGGCATCGGATACCTCGATGATGCATCAGGAGTATCGCTGGCCGAAGATGGTTTTTCCTGGAACCTACAAGCAGGAACTGAAATCCTTTTCACGGAAGAAGTTTCCCTTGCTCTAGGTGCAAAGTACTACGGACTTTGGACTGATTTTTCGGAAACTGATTTCGAATTATCATTAGATTTTATTTGGTGGATCAATGATGTCCATGGTGTTTCTCTCGGATACTCGCATTCTTTAGATACAGAAATTGATGTTATTGGTCTGAAATATCTTTACTCCTGGAGATAATCCTAGGATTTAATAGGCGATTTTCGATTGAATAAATTTTTATCCGAATTCGATAGTCCCCCTAACCGTGTTGATACTTCTTCACTGAAGTGGGAAAAATACGCAGATTCTGATATAATTCCCCTTTGGGTAGCGGACATGGACTTCAAGTCTCCGCAATCAGTAATTGATCAGGCTAAAATATCCGCGGATCATGGGAACTTCGGCTATGGGTGCCCACCTAAGGGTTTAGTTGAATTACTTATTTCAAGGTCTGCTGATTTGTATGATTGGGAAATTAATCCAGAGTGGATCGTTTGGTTGCCTGGTATGGTCTGTGCCTTAAATGTTTGTTGTCGGGCTCTTTTGGAAGATTCATCTCAGGCGATTATTCAAACTCCTATTTATCCCCCTTTTCTTACTGCGTCCCGCAACTTCAATTTGCCATTAGTAAAAGTTCCTTTGGTTTTGGAGGGTAGTCGTTTTACTATTGATTTTAATTCTCTTGCTACCCTAAAGACTAATCCTGGGGATTTATTTATGCTGTGCCATCCGCATAATCCGGTCGGTACACTTTTTAATAAGGATGAACTGCTATCTCTTACAAATTGGATCGTTGAGAGAGATTTATATCTTTGCTCCGACGAAATTCATTGTGATTTAATTCTAGGTAAAGATCTGCACCATATCTCTCCAGCTTCTCTTACTAGTAAAGTTGCTGAAAAGACCATTACACTAATGGCACCGAGCAAAACATTCAATATTGCTGGATTCGGATGTTCTTTTGCAATTATTTCAAATTCCGAATTACGTTTGAAATTCAGAAGGGCGATGAGGGGAATAGTTCCTGATCCACCCGCTATGGGTTTTCTTCTCGCTGATGCTGCGTATCGCGAAGGAGAACCTTGGCGTTTGAGTCTTATCGACTACCTGCAGGGAAACCGGGAGCTAGCCATGATTGAATTAGCCGGAATGGACGGACTGGTCCCCCACTCTCCTGAGGCCACATATCTACTATGGATTGATGCTAGAACATTACCGGTTGATAACCCACACGAATTTTTCGAAAAAAATGGAGTTGGATTATCAGATGGTGCTGATTTTGATGCACCAGGTTTCCTTCGACTTAATTTAGGTTGTGCAAGAAAACTTCTTACCGAAGCATTGGCCAGAATGTCGAATGCTTGTAAAAAACTCAGAACGACATGAGTAAAGAGCCTTCTTCACAGAAGCAAAGCAGGCTTACATTTCTTAAGGCACAAATTAAAGAGCATGATGAGTTATACTACAAGCAGGCACAACCGGTTATCTCTGATCAGGAATATGATAAGCTAAAGCGTGAACTTGATGATATCGAGTCGGAGATCGATCCACTGGGTTTATTTACCGACTCGGAATTTGATAATAATACCCCAGTAAAGCCTGGGTTTATATCTGTTGGGGACGACAGGCTTGAAGGCTTTAAGTCGCACCGGCATGTAGAGGCTATGCTTAGTCTAGATAACACATATGACCAAAGTGATTTTTTTGATTTCGACAAGCGCCTTAAAAAGATTTTTGGCGAAGAAGATATTGATTATGTCGTAGAACCTAAAATTGATGGAGTAGCAGTTTCCCTTACTTATCGAAAAGGAATTCTTGAGACAGCTGTAACTCGGGGAAATGGCGTTGAAGGAGACATAATTATACAAAACTTACTCCATTTGCAGGATTTACCTAGAGAGATTGTATCCACGGATATTCCAGGATTCATTGAAATTCGTGGAGAGATTTACATGGAACATGAAGAGTTTCTTAGAATTAATAAAGATCGTACCCGACTAAATTTACCATTGTATGCCAACCCTCGTAACCTGGCTGCGGGTACCGTCAAATTATTGGATCCAAAAGAAGCAAAGCAAAGGCAGCTAAAAATTGTCCTTTATGGTCTTGGTGCCTGTGAGCCCTCAAGTTTTTTTAATAGTCAGATCGCTTTTCATGAGGCGTTAAAAACTTGGCAGTTTCCTACGGTTGAATTCGTCAAGTTTGTAAGATCTGCCGATTCAGCCTGGGACAGAATATGCCAGTTAGACAAATTGCGGCATGGATACGCTTACCCAACTGATGGGGCTGTTATCAAGCTGGACTCACGTGAAAAACAGAACATAGCAGGTCATACCTCTAAAGCACCGAGATGGGCGATTGCCTATAAGTTTGAATCTGAGAGACAGGTAACCAAGCTTATTGATATTATTCTGCAGGTTGGGAGAACAGGGGCTGTCACTCCAGTTGCCTGTTTAGATCCAGTACAATTAGCTGGAACCATGGTATCACGGGCGAGCTTGCATAATGCTGATGAGATTCACCGAAAGGACATTAGGGTTGGTGATCAGGTTGTCGTTGAAAAAGCAGGCGAAATTATTCCTCAAGTAGTTGAAGTAATTGAAGAGAGCAGAACTGAAGATGTTCCTTCTTTTAAATTTCCATCTCATTGCCCCATCTGTAATAGTTTACTAGTTCGTACTGAAGGGGAAGCAACTTGGCGATGCTCTGATTATGATTGTCCCGATCAGCTTAAGGGTAGAATTGAATATTTTGCCAGTCGGGGTTGCCTTGATATCGAAAACTTGGGAGAAGCCGTCGTAAATCAGCTGGTCGATTCCAAATTAGTTTCTCGATTGGATGAGCTTTACCAATTGGAGCAATCTCAACTTCTTCAACTGGAGGGCTTTGCCGAGAAATCCGCCAAAAATTTAATCGAGGCGATTGAGCAAAGTAAGACCCAGGAGTTTTGGAGAATGATTTGCGGTTTGGGCATTAAGCATATTGGGGCAAGTGCTTCAAAAGACTTAGCACGAAATTTTTCTGATTGGAGATCATTAGCGGGTGCTAAAGTAGAAGATTTTACTGCTATCGAAGGAGTTGGTATGATTATGGCGGAGAGTTTAAGTTTATTCTTCAATGATTCAGATAATTTATCTTTTTTAGAATCAATGGAGAACTTGGGTGTTGTATTAAAGTCAGATATTGAGATTGAAACATCGCGCCCTTTAGTCGGAAAGACTTTTGTTTTAACAGGGTCATTAGAGATTTTTTCTCGTTTAGAAGCCACTGCTAAAATTGAATCTTTAGGAGGTAAGGTCTCTTCTAGTGTGAGTAAACAAACCAGTTTTGTGGTGGCTGGACCTGGAGCGGGTTCCAAGCTTGATAAAGCCCGAAAACTAGATGTGGAAATTTTAAACGAAGCTGAATTTACTTCTTTTTTGAAAGACATCGTTTCTCAGTAAGCTTCTTCCGTGATCCGATTAGAATTGAGGATTGGCGAGCTTTCTTTATGATGATCATTTCGCATGCCTACTATTAGCCATAACACCTTTGATACCGTTGACGATGCTCTTGAAGATATCTCAATGGGCAAGATGGTTATTGTTACGGATGATGAGGATCGTGAAAATGAGGGTGATTTAGTTATGGCAGCCTCAAAGGTAACTCCTGAGGCGATTAACCACATGATCATACATGGTCGGGGTTTGATCTGTGCCCCTCTTCTCCCTAATCAATTAGGGCGTTTAGGGATTTCCAGTATGGTACCTCATAACAGAGAAGCCCAAAAGACTGACTTCACTGTGTCGGTTGATGCTGCGGATGGAATCACCACTGGTATCAGTGCCTTTGATCGCTCCAGCACGATTAAAATCTTATCTTCCTCCACTTCAACTCCCGAAGATCTTGTTCAGCCGGGTCATGTTTTTCCCTTGAGGGCAAGACCAGGAGGAGTATTAGAAAGAGCTGGTCATACCGAAGCTGCTGTAGACCTTGCTACCCTTGCTGGCTTGCATCCAAGTGGAGTAATATGTGAAATTCTTAAAGCTGATGGAACCATGGCCCGTCTGCCTGACCTCAAAAAGCTAAAGAAAAAATGGGGGATGAAACTTTTATCTATAGCTTCACTTATTGAATACCGACATAAGCGTGAGAAGTTAATTAAAGAAATTTCGACAACTGAATTTGATCATTCATTAGGAAAGTTCAAGCTTCACATGTTCAAAAGCATCTTAGATGATCGAATCCATTACGGTTTAAGTTATGGGAAATGGACTAAGCGGAAGTCGCCAATGGTTCGTGTTCAAACGGCAAATGTATTGACTGATGTTCTCGGTTATTCGCCAAAGGGAAAATTAGGTAATTCAATAGAAGATTCACTTCGGGCAATTGTGAAGCATGGTTGTGGTGCATTGCTCTATCTTGAGCCTCGTCGAAACGATAGCCAATCAGCTACCGATACATCGAGTTCAAAAATAAATGGAAATTATCCGGCTGTAATGGATTTTAGAGATTATGGTATTGGAGCACAGGTTCTTTCTGCTCTTGGGATAAGTAAACTTATCTTACTTACTAAAGATCAACGTAGGGTTATTGGTCTTGAAGGCTACGGATTGGAAATCTTAGACCGAGTTTCCTCTTTTTCATAAATAATGAGCACTGATTCCCCAAAGTATGAATCAATCGATGCTTCTGAACTTGCAATCGGAATAGTATGTGCGTCTTTTAATCCTAATCTTACTGGTGCCCTTTTGGATAGGGTTCACAATTTTTTGGGGAAGGCTAACTTGCAAAATCTTTTAATTGAACGGGTTCCTGGTTCAAATGAAATCCCTTCGGGAATTGATCTTCTTTTAAAAAATCAAACTTTTAACTGTATGGTTGGGTTAGGTGTGGTAATCAAGGGATCAACATCACACCACCATCTTGTTGCTGAGGCGAGTGGCCATGCACTTCAAACAATTGCCCTGCAGTACCATACTCCTGTGATTAATGGTATCGTGGTAACGGATGATATTCAATCTGCTGAAGATAGAATTACCGGTCATATTGATCGGGGACTAGAGTTCGCAGAAGCTGCCCTTCAAATGGCACAATTGCATAAAAAATGGACGAAGATCTAGTAATTAATCCAACTTGGAGTGATCGCAGGCAAAATCGCTGTGCAGCGTTTCGTTTTCTTTTTCAATGGGAGATGAATCCGACAGATGATTTAAATCGGGACTTAGATGATTTCCTGAGTCGATTAGGTAAAGGTGAGGATTATTTTTCCTATGCGGTTGAGCTTATAGATGGTGTGATTAGGAAAGTAGATATCCTTGATTCTATTATCAAGGAATTGGTTACAAATTGGGATTTCTCAAGAGTGGCTAAAGCTGATCTTGCTTTATTAAGACTTTCCCTTTTTGAAATGAAATACAGGCTAGATATTCCACCTGTTGTTGCCATTAATGAAGCTCTTGAGATTGGAAAAGAGTTTTCTTCTGAAAATTCAGGCAAGTTTTTAAATGGTGTGCTCGATAAAGCAAGAAAGCAAATATCGAGACCAGCGAGAAAACCAGCCTTGTAATATTAAGAAAAGAGCTAGGATATACCTATGCCTTTTGCAACAAACCCGATCAATCGTATCATTTCAATATCAAGCAAGTTGCGTCCATCAAAAAGAATCGCCGGTTTCACCATATTCTTGTAAATATCTTCGTAATCAATGTTTTTGAATTCGTCCCATTCAGTCAGGATTGCAATACAATGTGAATCCTGACAAGCCTCAGTTGCACTCTTACAGAAATCTATTGAATTGGCTTGATCTTCCTTAATTCCCAAAGAGTTCAGGATTGTTTGGCGGGAAACTTTTGGGTCATAAATGGCCAAATGTGCTTTCTCTTCAAGTAATCTTTTACAGATACCAATAGCAGGAGATTCACGAGCATCATTTGTATCCTTCTTGAATGCATATCCTAATATTGCGATTCTTTTTCCAGAAACAGTATTAAACATAGAGTCCAATATCCTTCTCACGAATCGTTCTTTTTGATATTCGTTCATTCGAATTACCTGCTCCCAGTATTCAGCTACTTCTGGCAACCGGAAATAGCGGCATAAGTAACAAAGGTTAAGGATATCTTTTTGAAAGCACGACCCTCCAAAACCGATTGAACTTTTAAGAAATTTAGGTCCAATTCGAGAGTCAGCACCTATTGCTTGAGCGACTTCATCGACATTCGCTTCCGTTTCTTCGCAAAGTGCTGAAATTGCATTGATGCTGGAAATTCTTTGGGCCAAGAATGCATTGGCTGTTAATTTGGATAATTCAGATGACCATAGATTGGTAGTTATAATACGGTCTTTTTTAATCCAGTTTTCATAAATACTGGATACTTTTCCTACTGCAATCTGACCCTCAGGCGTTAAGTCGCCACCTATTAAAACTCTATCAGGGGAAAGTAAGTCCTTTACCGCTGTTCCTTCTGCAAGGAATTCAGGGTTTGAAACGATTTGATGTTGGAATTGATGGCTCGTCGAAGCAAGTATGGTTTTGACCATTTGTGCTGTACGAACCGGCACGGTCGATTTTTCGACGATGATTTTTGGGCTTTTAGAAATTTCAGCGATTCGCCGAGCACAGGATTCCACATATCTAAGGTCAGCTGCTTGACCTAGTCCTGATCCATATTCTTTAGTCGGTGTATTTACGCTGATGAAAATAATCTCTGATTCTAAAATATACCGATCAACTTCAGTTGAGAAAAATAAATTTTTACCTCTCGCTTCAGATACAATTTCGTCAAGCCCTGGCTCGTAGATTGGGAGGTTTGCTGAATTCCATGCATTAATTCTCTCTTGATTTATGTCAACGACTGCGACCTGTATATCAGGACATTTTGAGGCAATCATAGCCATCGTAGGCCCACCTACATAACCAGCTCCTATACAACAAATATTCATTATTTTCCTATAGTAGAGATCTAAGTTTCTTGCGATTACATAATTCTTTGCCACAAGTAATTTTATGGAGAATTTTTTTACAATCCCATGGGCACGTTTATTCGTATTATTGATTTTAATTTATCTAATCATAGCTGTCCTTACATGGTTTTATGGAGATCGGATTCTATTTCCTGCGCCTGTGCGAAGTACTTATTCAAAAAATGATGTAAGTTTTTTCATTTCTTTAGAAAATGGCCAACAAATTGCCTGTATGCGTGAAGGAAATAGCAAGGATCCAGTTAAAACTATTATTTTTAGTCATGGAAATGGAGAGGATTTAGGAAACTTAGAAACTTTTCTTGCTTATTGGGGGTCTGAGTCTGTCGAAATTATATCTTATGACTACCCTGGATATGGATTGAGTGAGGGAAAATCATCTGAAGAAGGCTGTTTTAATGCAATCGAAGCCGTCTATCAAAAAACCGTGGATGAATTCGGTCGAAACCCTAACAATATAGTACTATGGGGCAGGTCCTTAGGTACAGGACCTTCCTTATACTTATCAAATAATAAAAAAGTAGGTGGAATTATATTGGAAACTCCATTCCTTTCCGCATTTCGCTCAGTTACAGGTATAACGATTCTACCATGGGATCGATTTAGAAATATAGAATTTACGAGTCAGGTTGCCTGTCCTTCTCTGGTCATTCATGGCACCATGGATGAAGTGGTACCCTTCAGCCAGGGAAAGCGAATATTTAAGGCTCTGCCCGCACCAAAGGAGTTCCTTGAAATTCCAGATGCAGAACATAATAATATTATGGAAATTGGGGGTGATCGTTATGATCGCAAGATTTCAGATTTCCTAATTTCTATTGGGAGTTGATTTTAAAATTTTTTTCAACTAAGTTATTCACAATAGGTGGAATTATGACAGGTGGGAATGTAAATGTTTGGCTTTAATCGAAAAGAAAAAAGAATCTTTGGGTACACCCTATTTTTTCACTTTTTGGGCGCTTGTTTTCTTTTTACCCTAGGACTATTTCCCAGTTGCGAGGATAAACCTGAGGAGATTCATGTTTTTGAGTTGGCAATGGCGAGTGAGCAACCTCTTGTCCAGCAACCCACTTTACCGCCTCCTCCCTTGCCTACCCCTCCGCCGGTAAAAGTTGTTTCACAACCTGAGAAACCAACTCCAGTTGTTACTAGCAAACCTAAGCCACCCGCACCCAAACCAACTCCTCCTCCCAAGCCAAAAGTAGTCAAGCCAAAGCCTCTCCCTAAACCCGTTACGCCTAAGCAACCCAAAGTTGTGTCGTTTAAAGATTTTCAAAAGAAAAATAATATTTCTCCGGTTAAGCCTTCACCGAGACCTCAAGTCTCAAAACCTCGAGTGAAGATAAACCCTAATCAATTTAAGCTTCCACCAATTAGCATTTCTCAAAAAAGTAGTAGTTCTTCTTCCACCGTTCCCGCATCTGTTTTACAAGCTTACCTAGCATCCGTTAAATCTAAACTCGAAAGAGCATGGAAAAAGAAGCTAGGTTCTTCATCTATCGTAAATGGAGGTGAGGCATGGTTGAGTTTTAAAATCTCTTCTAATGGAAGCCTTATTAGCAAGCGGATTTCAAAATCTTCAGGTAATAAGGATCTGGACCGCCTGGTGCTCTCCGCTTCTAACCTTGTCGGGAATGTTGGTATGCCTCCTGGTGGAAGACTTGAATCAGAGTTACAAATTCCCTTCCGCTTAAATTAATTTAAATGAAATTTGATTGGAAAAGACCCATCGCTCCTATCCTGCTCGTGTTAGGTTTATTTATTTGCCTCTCCAGAGATCCCGTACTTGGACTAGGTGTTTTTTTAATCAGTTTTGCTTTGATTCTCGGATTCTCGAGAGGATCTACCTGACCTTATTTCCAATCGATCCTTTTCCGCTCTGCTTTCGGTCAAAGATACGAGGTGTTCTTGTGCGGAAAATGGGACTTTTCTTCTCTTGGGCGCTGGCACATAACTTCCATTTCTCCTTAACTCACTAGCCAGGGTATTATCTGAAAGTAAATCTTCCATTGTTTGCAAGATTTCAGCTTCCATCGACTTCTCTTCAACTGGAAAGACAACTTCCACTCTACGGAAAAAATTTCGAGGCATCCAATCCGCACTACCCAGATATGTTGACTCACCTTGTGGCGAATTTTTAAAATAATAGATTCTACTATGTTCTAAAAACCTTCCGAGGAGGCTTCTTACTCTAATGTTATCGCTCAGATCTTTCACTCCAGGAACAAGTCCACAAATACCTCTGACTATCAGATCGACCTGTACACCAGCCATTGATGCTGCATATAAAGCTTTTATGATTTCAGGGTCGATTAAGCTGTTAACTTTAATAATGATTCGTGCTTTTAAACCAGATTTGGCTGAGTCGATTTCATGATTGATTTTATCGACCATTGATTCATGCAAATTAAAGGGTGCTACTAATAACTTTTTGAAAACCGGCCTTCTGGTATATCCAGTTAGGGTATTAAAGAGGTTAGCGATATCCGAGGTAAAGGCAGCTTTTGCCGTAAATAGACTGTAGTCCGTGTAAGTTTTGGCAGTACTCGGGTTGTAGTTACCTGTTCCTAGGTGTGCGTATCTACGTAGCTTTTTTCCTTCCCTTCTTACAATTAGGCAACATTTACAATGAGTTTTAAGACCAGTTAACCCATAGACCACATGCACGCCTACTTCTTCCATTTTGCGTGACCATTGAACATTAGCCTCCTCATCAAATCGTGCTTTAAGCTCTACCATAGCAGTTACCTGTTTTCCGTTTTGAGCGGCGTCCATTAAGGCCTTAACAATAGGTGAGTCTCCGCTTGTACGATAAATGGTCAGCTTGATTGCAAATACCTCTGGGTCAACTGCAGCTTGCCTGAGAAAGTCTACCATAGGTGCAAAGGAATCATAAGGATGGTGAAGTAAATGGTCATTTGCTGAAATCTCACTAAAGAGATTTTCTTTTAAACTAAGACGCTTTGGTACAAACGCTTCGAATGGAGGGAATTTTAAATCATCACGGACGACTAAATTTGGAAGTTTCATTAATCGATAGAGATTAATTGGCCCATCGATCTTCAAAACATCATTCTCCGTTAAGCTTAAAGATTTGAGTAAATAATCGAGGACATCTTTGTCTATAGACTTGTCAATTTCCAACCTTACGGCCGCCCCCCTTCTACGATTGTGTAATTCATCCTCAATACTAAGAAGTAAATTCTTCACCTCTTCCTCATCGACATAGAGATGACTGTTTCGGGTTATTCTAAATGCCCAGGCTCCTAACACCTCATGCCCTGTAAATAAATCAGAAACGAAATATCTAACCACATCACTAAGAAAAACAAAAACATCTCCTTTTCCACCTTTGGCTTCAACTTTGACTATTCTGGGAAGAATCCTCGGTACTTGAACCACTGCTTTAAGTGGCTTGCTCTTCTTTTTCCTTAAATTCCTTAAAGAGACGAAAAGATTAAGTGATTTGTTTAAAATTAACGGGAAAGGATGAGTCGGATCAACTGCAAGCGGGGTAAGGATCGGGAAGACTTCTCTTCTAAAGTAAGTCCGCAGCCAACTCGATTCATTTTCATTTAAGTCCTCAATATCTTTAAATGTAATATTTTCTTTTGCCAAAGATGGTTTTAATATTTCTCTCCAGCAAAGATATTCTCTTTCAGACATTGCATGTGCTTTATTACGAACTTCATTTAGAAGTTCTTTCGCATTACTGCCATCCAGACTAGGACGAATTATCCCTGCATCTACTTTCTGCATGAGCCCGGCCACTCTAATCTCATAGAACTGATCTAGATTCGAACTAACAAAAGAAAGGAATCTTATTCTTTCCAATAGAGGATATTTTTCCGAGAACGCCTGATCCAAAACTCGCTCATTAAAAGCAAGCCAGCTTAATTCGCGGTTAAAAAACCTTGGTTTGATTGAATTATTTGTTGAAATATTTACAGGCATCGTTCCAAAATTATCGGAGATTTTACGAATTATACAACGGAATTTACTCTTCCCCCCCTTGACCTGTGTAGAATCATTACTTAGTATATACCTGATCTTTGAAATTTTGTTGGGGGTGTTCCGGATTCGACTGCAATGTGGAAACTTCGGTTGCGTGTCGAGGATGACGCTTGGCCTCGTAAAAAATGCTTCAAATCATTAAATGGCGAAAATAATATCGTTAGCTTTGAGCCTGAGCTCGAAGCGCTTGCAGCATAAGTCTGCACGTCGACAGTCCACTGACACCTGCTGGGTGGTCGGGGCGTTAAAAAGCAGGTAAAACCTCGGAGCGTTTGCTTGTCTATCGGAGGCTAAACGGCTGAAGATAAGCTCGGCTTAAAAGGTGTTCCTTCTTTCTTTAAGCCAAAATCAATAAGAGAACTACACACGTAGACGCCGAATCGGAAAGATTGCGGGACGCGGGTTCGATTCCCGCCACCTCCACCAAAGTTTCAAAGACTCTTTTGGGTGATCGTTATCTGTTTGTTTTAAGATATACTATTTATACTCGCCCGCCCTCCGGACGTCCCTACTCATTTCTTCCTGAAACATAACTGCCATGCCTCGTAATTTTCTACTGAGTTCACGATTGCGGATTGGTTTCGATTCACCAGGGTCGCTTCCTAGGTCATAGATTTTGAGGGTTGGATTGAAAAACGCTTTGTATTTTCCAGATCTTACCGCTGCCAAAGCACCGTGGCTACCGTGATAAAAAAAAGCATTGATGAAGTCATCTCGATCAAAATATTGCCGCCACTCCAATCCCTGTTCCCATCTGCGACGCAAAGGAATATCTGCATTGAGAGATAACTTGTCAGAAGGCTTCGGAACACCAATGGCCTTACCGATCATCATCGGCCAAAGGTCTCGACCGTCAATGATTGGATGATCCTCGGGTATGCGGATACCTGCAGCAGTGGCCAAGGTGGGCAGCCAATCCATGGCGTTTACAATTTCACTACAGATATGATCATCCAGTACTTTTTGACCGGGTGCTCTTAAAATGGCTGGAACGCGAATACCGCACTCCCATGTAGATATTTTTCCTCCGATTAATGGCTGAGTTTTATTCCTACCGGGTCCCCGGCCATTATCTGAGGTGTACACGACAATGGTCTTTTCCTCCAGGCCAAGTTCTTTCAGTGAATCCATAATCCTTCCTACTCCGTGATCCAATTCCTGAATTGCGTCACCGTATTCTCCCCAGTTCGAAATGCCTTGAAACTTGGGGCTCACTCCTAGCGGCTTATGAAGCATGGTGTGAGGAAGATAAAGAAAGAAAGGTTTATCTTTATTTCTTTTGAAGAAAGCGATCGATTCCTCGGTGTAAAGATTTGTCAATTCGGCTGGCTCGGCAGATCGTTTGACAATCTGACCATTTCGAAGAATAGGTACACCTTCATCACCAAAGTAGACTGTTTCGACAGGATCTAGGTTGGAATACATACCGAAGTGATAATCAAACCCTTGAGCCATCGGCTCAAAAGGTTTCTTGTCCCCAAGATGCCACTTACCGATGCACGCGGTGGTGTAGCCATTCGCTTTAAAAAGCTCAGCGATGGTTACTTCATCGGCGTGAATTCCGCGATTGGAGTCCGCTCGTTGCACCCAGGTTTCCATTCCGATCCTCCGAGGATAGGCACCGGTCAAAAGTCCGGCCCGTGAAGGGCTGCATATCGGAGCTGCGGCATAGTAGTCGGTAAAACGAATTCCTTCTTTTGCCAATTGATCGATCCGAGGTGTTTCGACCTCAGTGGCTCCGTAACAGCCCAGATCATAGTAACCTTGATCGTCTATAAATATAATGACTACATTGGGTCGGGACTCTGTGGAATGCATTTGTCCCCATCCAGAGAATGACAAGAGAGTCAAAAGTAGGAGTTGGCTCCATTTCGTTTTCCAGATTACATGGGAAAAGTCTTTTAATTTCATAGATAAAAGTAAAATTCAGTGGTTTTATTCGCTAATTAATGTGCTTAGGTAAGCAATAAGATCTCTCAACTCACTACGTTGCATCATCGCTCCCATTGGTGGCATCACCGAAACGACTTCACTACGAGCAGAGACATTCCTATGACTAATAAATTTGAAAGCACCCGAAGTTGGATCCTTGAGCTTGATACCTTTTTCGCTTTCTTCAACAAATAACCCCGAAATATTTGATCCGTCTTTCAAATCAATGGACACATTTCCGAAATTCCTGGCAATGGTAGCTTGCGGAGCAACAAGTGATTCAAGGAGGTACTTGGGATCGCGTTCACCAATCTTCCACAGATTGGGTCCAATGTTCGATCCAGGCCCTCTTTTCTCATATTTATGACAACGAACACATTGCCCTCCGATGTGGTTCATGAAAACAGTTTCCCCCTTTTTTGGGTCTCCGCCTTCGAGACATTCCTGAAAAGATTTCGGATTCATCAAATTACTTCTTCCAGCTAATAACGATTTAAATTTTTCGTCTGTAGGAAGTAAAATACTGGCGGCCTCAATTACCTCCAACTGAAGGCCGGGATCTAAATTTCCAGTTACTAGTTCTTGGGTTAGCTTGGAAATCTCCTTAGTCGCTTGTAATTTAAGTAAAGATCGTACCCCTTCTTGTCTTTCAATCAGTTTCTCGGACTTAAGAAAACCCAAAGCAGTGCCCAGTGCATTTGGCTCCGCAGCCGATAAATACTGCATCGCTACAACCCTAAGCTTAGAGGAATTTGAATTGATCACTTCACGGAGCACCTCCCTATTTGAGATTACACCTTTTTCATCGGCCATTGCTTGAAGTGCAGCGATTCGCACAGATTCATCGGTAGTCTCCTGTTTGATTAATCGGACGAGTATTTCATGGCTCGGCAAAAGGTCGTACTTACGACTCAGTTGCATCGCGGCAGCCTGAACTTTAGCCGAACCATCGACTAGCAATCTTTGGATAAAGGGCTCAAGGGCTTGGCGAACACTCGAAAACTCAGCTATCGAATCCTGTGAAGACCGATAACGCCCTGTTACGGCATCGAGCATTGGAGGAGTATTCCACTCTATTAATCGTTTGAGAGCAAACAAACGATGTTCTTCAGATTGTGTCTCATCACTGGCCCATTTGGCCACTCTGGCCGAATTTTCAAGTGAACCGATTCTGGCATTGGCATTGATTGCCCTTAAAACAAAAGCGGTTGTATTATTATCAGATGATTCGAGTGCTTCAGCCAGATATGACATTGCAGGCAGAATCGAAAAATCATCATAAATCCCAAGTGCAGCTTCAGTAGATACGAAATCACTCTCCGCTTTCAAAAAACGTCGAATTTCCGGTGCTTTATTTCTTCTTAGAGCTACTACCGCACAAAGCTGTACTTCCGCTGAGTTGTGATTATTTAATATCCCTAAGGTCTTAGCATCAAACTTAGTCAGAGCTTCAATGGCTGCGTGACGTAAATACAGATCCTTACCACTATTTTCCTGAATTAGATTTACAATTAAATCCAGGTCTTTTCGGTCGCCGTGCTTCTTGAATGCAAGCAGAGCAAAATATTGTTCCCGCATGGATAAGCTTTGCATACCCTTAGCCACGGTCCTCGTAGGGAAAGTCGAAACATCGGGTGCGACCCGAAAAATTTGTGCCCGCAGTTCAGAATTGGAGGCAATTTCGGAAACCGCGAGAAGGCGGGCAATTTCATCTCCCGTGGTGTGACCCAATCTAGCCGACTGCCCAAGCCCCCAAATCATATGGACAATTGCCAATTCTTCAGCCTCAGCTATAAATCCAGCTCCGAGCAAGTTAGAAAATGCTTTTCGTTTCACTAACTCAAACTGTGCTTTGAGTCGCACTCTTTGGTCGGGCCAACCAAGAAGATCAAAGAGTTTTGATTGGTTCAACGCCGCGAAATCATCCCCAATTAAACTTTCCGTTTGTTCGCGCAAAGGGTGTTTCTGGGAATCATTGACATCCATTTTCCATATCGCCCCAGTTTGATTGAGGGGATAACCGCCCGCCCAATCAACGGCATACAAAGCTCCATCCGGAGCAAAATTCCATCCGATCAAGGCCTTGCCTTTTGAGATCAAACGCGAGTTTATCATTTCAAAACCCGCTCCCTTTGGTTTTGTCTGGAATGCCCATTGATCGCCCCTTGGTGCACCAGTCAGGAAGAATGTTTTCTCCCAACCAGTTCCTAAAGCGGTACCCGGATTATAAACAAACCCACAGGGTCCATCACGGTAATTACATATAGGTGGTAATGAATAGGCGGAGCGTCCATCATGTTGTGGTTTCCATAAACCCTCCTCCGTCCACGGATTATAATCCCTTTTTCGATACTGATAATTGCAACGCCACCCGGAGTCTGAGTTTGCCCCAATATAAACAAAGCGCTCCATCTCTCCAGGATTATCCGAGTCATTATCCACTCCAAACAAATTGCCGTATTCGTCGAATGCTAATTCCTGCACATTTCGAAGCCCATGAGCAAACACCTCAAAGTTCGAACCATCTGGCTCACACCTCATGACCGCACCCTGATTGGGGTAATGCCAGCGTTTACCATTATTATCGGTTACCGAGACTCCTTTGTCACCTATACACCAATAGATACGACCATCAGGGCCAGTGGTAAGTCCATGCATATCATGCCCGGCATATGCAATGTGCAAGCCATACCCAGTGGATATAATTTCCCGTTGGTCTGACTGACCATCTAGGTTTGTATCTTCCATACGCCAAACATCGGGAGCTATAGTGGCGTAGACTTTATTCTGGTGCCAAAGTACACCCGCTGCGATACCAGTCACTTCGGTTTTAAAATCCTCGGCAAAGGTTAGCATGGTATCAGCAACCCCATCATGGTCAGTATCGGAAATTTTATATATTTTTTCGCTCAGTACTTTTAAGTCATTAAAATCAATGATACCGTCGTCGTTAAAGTCTCTGGTATGCCTGAATGCATCGGGGTTTTCAGGAGATAATATTTTGCGATAGAAATCCTGTTTGTCTTGAACAGATTCAAAGGACAAATCGTCTTCGATCCACTGCGGGTGTTGCCGGATATCCAAATCCTGAACCTTTCTGCGCTGAGTTTGTGTGACATATGCATTTCCCCGATCATCAAATGAAATTGCCACAGGATCTGGAATATTAAGCTTACCACTCCATTTGCTAAAAATCAGATCACTCGCCTCCTGAGATAAAAGAGCGGCGGTCAACGAGGTTAGAAGTAAAAGCAGGAAACAATTTTTTAAGCAAACACATCTAAATAAATGTATAACTACCACAATCGCTTAGCTTGGATTTATGATTTTTTTTAGTAAATCGATATACTCGGGAACTTTTTCACGAGGAGCTTCCTCTTCGTATTCCAAAACCACATACCCCTGATAACCTGCTTCTTTAATAAGGCTTATCATTTTTTTAAGATCGACTTCAACCTTTGTCCCATCTGGTAATTTTCGCTTTACCTTAACTTGTACATTAACTGCATAAGGCAGACTGCGGGTGATGGCATCGTAGAGTTCATCGTCGGTCTCGACTATATAATTGGAAGTATCCAAATTGATACCAAACCACGAACTATCTACGCTTTCCAATATGTAGAGCATTTGCTCGACGCTCATATTCCCGTGGTTCTCCACCCCAACCACCACTCCCTTCTGCCCTCCATAATCAGAACATTCCTGTAATGCATCTATTGCCTCCCCCATTCGCACGGGAGAATTTATAAAGTCTTTGGCCAATCCCGGAAAAACTCTCATGTGAGAAGCACCCAACAAAGCAGTTTTATCGATCCATGCTTTGGTTTCGGAAATTTGCTTATCTAAAAGAAGACCTTTCCCAATGGAGAAGTTATTTCCAATCGCAGTTCCAGACAACGCGACCCCACGATTTTGGGCATGAAGACGAAGTCCCAATAGAGCATCTTCGGGAACTTCCGGTTCAAAAAAATAAGTTGTAATTTCAGCCGCGGGAATTCGTTGATTCGCACAATAGTCGACAAAATGATGGAGAGTCATCTCACCTCCATTTTTATTTCTGCGATTTTTAAACCATTTAAATTGGTTACGGAAAGAATAGGCGGCCAAAGATAACTTTAAATTCGGAAAACCTGTTCTTTCCACTGGCCCCCTTCCAAGTAAAGTTCCAGGAAGGACTAGGGCAGAATTACGAATAAAAGAACGACGGTTCATAGGTTAAAAAGAATCAGGTTCGAACTCACGCAATCAGTTCATTGATTACTTCCCCTCCAAACTGCGAAAGTTGTTTATATCTCCCCGCATGATAGAAGTTCAGTTTGTTATCGTCGAGACCGAGCAAATTTAACCAAGTGCAATGTACATCACGGATATGATGAACGCACTCCACGGCCTCGGCCCCGATCTCATCGGTCGCTCCGATCGTGTGTCCTGCTTTGGTTCCTCCACCCGCGAACCACATTGTCATGGCCTTGGCATTGTGGTCCCTTCCATAGCTTGCATCCCCCCCCCTGATACCATTGTCCGGTGTTCTTCCAAACTCGCCGCAACATACTACCAGAGTATCATCCAAAAGCCCGCGCTCCTTGAGGTCACCGAGGAGAGCGGCAATTGGTTTATCGACCGACCTAATAAGGGAACCATGGGCCCGGGAAATATAATCGTGACTATCCCAATTACCGGCATAGGCCTGAACAAAACGGACGCCCTTCTCCACCAACCGACGGGCCAAAAGGCATTTCCTTCCGAATGATCCGGTCTTACTGTCTCCAATACCATAAGCCTCACGGGTCTTTTCAGTTTCTCCTTCAATATCAAGAATGCCAGGCACTTCCATCTGCATCCTGTAAGCCAATTCGTAAGACGACATACGGGCATTCAGTTCATCTTGTTCCTGACGCTCAATAAAATGCTTACTATTCAGCTTCGCAAGCAGGTCTAAATTGCTACGCTGATCTTTGCGCGTCATACCAGCTGGCGGGTTAAGGTCAAGTATAGGGCTACCCTTTGGCCTTAATGGCGTACCTTGGTAATCTGCGGGTAGAAAACCGTTGGACCAGTTATTCGCACCACCCTGCGGATAACTGGTTCGCGGAAGCACGACAAAGCCAGGCAGATTATCATTGAACGAACCCAATCCATAGTTTACCCACGCTCCGACCGCAGGATCACCACCGAAGCGGTTGCCCGTATTTACATGATAACAAGCGGTGGGGTGATTTACTGATTCGACTTGGCATCCTCGATAGAAGCACATGTCGTCCGCATAATTTTTCAAATGATGCCATTCGGATGAAAAATCAGCGCCGCACTTGCCGGCTTTAAGAAAATCAAATGGACTCTTGACGAAATAACGTTCCCCCGAAG
Organism: Opitutales bacterium; assembly: GCA_028042835.1. Taxonomy (GTDB): domain Bacteria; phylum Verrucomicrobiota; class Verrucomicrobiia; order Opitutales; family Seribacteraceae; genus Seribacter. The sequence continues at coordinate 27,374 of JAOFOL010000027.1, forward strand.
ACATTGCACTCTCGCGTTCGCCACTACGGTTAAATCTTTGGAGATGTCTTTTATCCAGTTCCGGCTTTGGATCGAAGGTGTCGATATGAGACGGACCACCTTCCATCATTAAAAAAATGCACCGTTTTGCCTTTGCAGGGTGATGGATACCAATAGGATTAATGTTTTCGGCCTGTGCCATAGAGGAGAAAGCAAGCGAACCAATCCCCGCACCCAAACCATAAAGTGCCTCCCTGCGGGAAAGCTTAGCGATCAAGTTTTGCTGTTTCATAATGTGTATCAGGTTGAAGTCTAATCGATGTAAACGAATTCGTTCGAGTTGAAGAGAACAAGGCAGATATGAGCAAGCCCACGAGTCCGTGCATCCGCGTCACTCCGTTGCAGGTCGGGTTGATAAGATTCGTATGCCGGAATAAATTCCCAGAAATCATAGGGCTCACCCGTTTTTTCCGCCATTACTGTTCTTTTAATCTTCCGGGGATAGGCTCGGGCAAGAGGCGTCTTTTCGCTTTCTGTTTTTGTGGCGTTTTTCCAACGGGTAATGCAAGCCGTGATTTCCCCTTTGGTAGGAGAACGTCCAAGGGCGAGTTCGAAAGCTCTTTGGATAATGGAAGATTCACTACTCTTCTTTTTCAAAAGACGATCGGCAAAGGCAAGGGCCCGATCTTGCACTTCTTCCCCGTTCAAAAGAGTAAGAGCCTGGGGAGCAACAGTAGATGATTCGCGCTGTTCGCAGGAAACATCAGGACTGGGTTGATTGAAGGCTTCAAGGAAAGGATCACGCAACCCACGTAGTTTTTCCGCATAGATGGTACGCCTGTTTCTTTGTTGGGGAAGAGGATCCGGTTCGTAGACCGAAGCAGTACCTCCCATTATTTGACGAGGTTGGAATGCAACTTCAGGATTAATATCGGGTCGAACGGGAATTCCGCCCACATCGGAATTCAATTCTCCACTAACCCGTAGCATGGCATCGCGAATTTCCTCTGCGACCAAACGACGGGGAAGGAAGCGGGCATAAAGAATTCCCTTCGGGTCTTTCTCGTTCAGAGATTTTGAATCAGGATAACGGCTGCTGCGACCATAGGTTTCAGAGGTTAAAATTAAATGATTCAGCTTTTTTACAGACCATCCGTTTTTCATGAACCAATCCGCCAGATAATCAAGCAATGCCGGGTGCGTGGGTAACTCACCGGTTCCACCAAAGTTGTTGGGATTCCCCGCGATTCCACGGCCAAAATGCCATGACCAAATACGGTTAACCATCACTCGAGCGGTAAGTGGGTTTTTTTCGTTCACTATCCATCGGGCAAGAGCCAAACGTCGCTTCCCCTTCCCTTTAGGGAAAGGCTGGACACTCATTCCTCCAAGAGATTCGGTCGCACTCAAGCCTCCAGGTATAACTAGCTCACCCTCCGAGTAGACATCCCCTCCAGTGTAAATAACATCTGAGTCAAAATAACCTTTTAGCCATGGATTCCCTGGCATATCAAGACGTCCTTTTACCTCTTTTCTGGATACGGTTTTACCGGTAAAAACGGCATGGGTGAGCGGCAGAACTCGATCCAGTTCGATCTGGTGGCGAGTCAAGTTTTTGAAGATGCGCGACTGGGAAGCTTCGTCCCCTGGGTCCAATCCGTTGTCTCCCACTTTCGCACTTCCAGACTCTTCTTTTTTCAACCGTTTAAACTTTTCCTTAAGCTCTGCTCGTTGTTGCTCATAGGAAGAAATCTTGGAATTGGCAAGTTTGGTGAAAGAATCAAAACCTTTCCTGGACTCAGAGGGAAGAAAAGAAACGTCACGTTCTGCAAACTGCGTCGTCGAAAAGACGGCCATCATGCTATAATAATCACGGGTAGGAACAGGGTCAAATTTGTGATCATGACATTTGGCACATTGCATGGCATGGGCAAGAAAAGCCTGCCCAACTGAATCAGTCACATCGTCCAACCAAAGCTGACGGGTTTCTTTAAATACACTCATTCCAGTTTGTTCCCATGGCCCCATTCTAAGAAAACCGGTGGCAACCAAATTCTCGGGCTTACTCGGGTCCATCTCGTCCCCTGCCAATTGTTCCATCACGAATTGATTGTATGGCTTATCCTTATTAAATGCCCGGATGGTGTAGTCACGATAGCGCCAGGCGTTGGGGCGAGAGTAATCATTGGCGAAACCCCCGGAGTCGGCGTAGCGTGCTATATCAAGCCAATGCCTGGAGAAATGTTCTCCATAATACGGTGAAGCCATCAACTTCTTGGCATAAACAGACAAAGCATTCTTCGATTTTTTAAACTCTTTCTCAAACTTACTGGCCTCGATGGGCTTTGGTGGCAATCCGGTCAGCCCGAAAGAAAGGCGGCGGTATAATTCACGGGCTGTGGCACCCGGTGCGTAATCCAGGTCGAATTCCTTAAGTTTTCGATTCACAAACCAATCAACCGGATTTATGCCAGCGGGAACCTTCTCTACCTTGAGTGGACGGTAAGCCCATAACTTTTCAGTCTCGTATCGGCGGTTCTGCCAGTCTACGGAAAGTGCCTTCGATGTGACTACTTTCTCGCCCTCCGCATACTCTTCCTGAATATCGGCAATCTGCTGGTCACTTGGCCAGGGTGCCCCATAATTAATCCAGTCACGAATCCACCCGGTCTCTTCATCGGTTAATTGATCAGTTTCCTTAGGAGGCATCTCAAGGTCTTCTTCCACTCGGGTACTGAGAATGTAAAGATAACTTTTTTCTCCCTGCCCCGGGATCAGGACTTCATCTTCAAAGATTTCTCCTCCAAGCAGCATCGATTCTCTACTCCGCATGTCAAAATCACTCTTAATCTTTTCCAGTTTATCACCATGACAAGCCATACACTTCTCAGCAAACAGGGGTTTAAGCTTCAAAGAAAAGAGTTTCTC
>JAOFOL010000028.1 GCA_028042835.1 Opitutales bacterium
GAGAAAAATTCACCGGATTTGGTGGAGGAAAAGATCTAACCATCAAAATCCGGGCAAGTCAGGGGGGGGATTCCTCCAATTGGCATGGTGCTCTTCCCGTAGATCATGAGATTAAGATTAAAAAGCCCGGAAAAGGTGCTTTCTATGAGGAGCGGCGATTGGATGAAAGATTTGACGGGAAAAAGAACCGTTTTCTTACCCGGGTTGCCAGAAAGGGAATATCCGGAGATAAAGCGGCCTACCTTTTTGACCGCGATGATCAGGATTCCGATGGCGATGGTCTAACCAACTTGGAAGAGCGTGCATTCGGAGCTGACTCGCTGATGAGTGATAAGGGCGATAAAAAACCAAAGGCAATCCGTAAGAATGATGGCTATGAATACATAACCTTTAATCGATACCAAGATACCTATAACGATGGAGATGACAGAATTGAATATATTGTGGAAACCAGCCGAGACCTTCGTACCTGGTATCCGAACACGGATTCAACCAATGGTCCCATTCAAATTGGCAATTCTATCGATTTGGGTGGAGGTATGGAAAAAGTTGTTTTTAGAACCAAGCAAACCCGCACTCATAATGGCGGCAAACAACAATTCATTCGGGTACGCGTAAAATCCAAATAGAGGGGCTGTTTTAATTCAAGTCGAACAATAAACTATTACTTATTTTGGATGCAGTAAAATTTCTGAAAACTGATCTCGATTAAAATTCATTTATCCGATATCCAAAGCCTGAGCCTTGTAAGCTAGAAAGATCTAAGTTTCCTTCCCTTCGATTGTACACACCCGGATGGATTTTGGCTTCGCGTAAAGATGCATTCGGATAAAATTGCATACCGTTACTTTCAACTCCCATGATGGTTCCTGTATGCGCCCCCAGTAGCACATGTGGAATTTGAGCGAGCATTGGATTAGTCAAATCCTGCACCATCAGGTCCATATCATGAGCTTTAGCCCAACAAAGCGACAGTAGGGCTCCTGTCTGAGTCTTACATGTTTTAAGTGCTACGCCGGTCCAACCAAGTTTACGACCTAATCTTACGTGCTTCCAGTCGTGAGCGCTCTCATCCATAAAAAGTGGTTTACGGGCTGAAACCGAATGAACATCAATACGGTGAGTATCCAGGTCATAGGGAAAAGGCTGCTCTACATATAAAATTCTTCGATGGGTATTTAAATTATCTGATTTCAAACGGTCTAAAATCTCATTTACATAGGACGGCTCCGTTACAGTACAATTGAAATCAGCGGTCAAATGATCCACGTCCATTTTCTCTGCAATCTCTCCCACCTTTAGCAACCGCTGGTAGTCCCAGTCTGAATCATTACCGAGAAGTTTTATTTTCAGACAGTTTAGACCATCCCGCTGGATCCAATCCATTAAATGAACCGGGTAACCATCTTCTGGCTCATCACCACTCAGATCCTCTTTCCCCAACGGGTCAAGTCCTCCTACCAGGTGCCAGACCGGAATGCGTGAAGGAGGCTTAAGCACAAGAAAATCAGAGGGGAATTTTCCTTTGAAATTTACTTCACTCTTCTCATCTGGTTGTAGAAAACAGGAAAGATCGGAGGAAATGAATTCTTTTCCATAGGCTTGGTAAACCGGTATTTGATTGACCACTCCATAAGCATCATGAAGGGCAAGATCAAAAGCTGAAGCACATACCAAACCGGCAAGCCATGGCATTGGTTCACCATAATTCTCCAAGTCATTAAACTGGGCTAGTGCCTTTGGTAAATCATTCATAATTAATTGGTGTCCAATTTCAATCGCATGACCCCAATTGTCGAAAGATTGCCAACGTTCACCCAAAAATTCACAGAAGGCTAAGAGTGCTTGCTGTCGTACTGAATAAGGCACTTGCGATGGCCATACCCACTGAACACTTAAAGGGGTTTCGCCCCACCCTTCAGCACTCTCCTTTCCTCTATTGAAAACTCCTGCTTTCACTCTTGCACAGATAACCGATGAAAGTACTTCTGATCCAAACTTTAATGGAACTCGGGTCTTGACCGGAATAAAATTTAAAGAAAAATTCTTAATTCGGATATCAGTAGAAAGTTTCATTCATTCCATTTGATAAAAAAGAGCTCAAGGGTCAACCGACATTAATTTAGTATCTTTTGCTTTACTATCAATCTACAGTGTTACAATTTGCCATTATGGATTCTGATTTAATTGGCTTATTTGCTCTATTGATTGGTTTGGAGCTTATTCTTGGTGTGGATAATGTTTTGGTGATTGCAATACTTGTCTCTCGTTTACCTGAAGAAAAGCGTAACAAAACAAGAAACTTCGGCCTCATTCTTGCATTAGTGGCAAGAATTGTAATGGTGATTGGCGGACTCAAGTTAATTCAATTAACCGCACCCGCTTTTCCGGATGGCCCCGATTGGTTTAAATATTCATGGCGAGACCTTGCCCTTTTAGCGGGTGGACTCTTTCTTATTTGGAAGGCAGTAAAAGAAATCCACGCAACAGTAGAACTATCTCACCAAGAGAATAGTACCAAAGTTAAAGATACATTCTTCGGCGTAATCACTCAGATTGTAATCCTGGATGTGGTTTTTTCTTTGGATTCAGTCATTACTGCTGTTGGGCTTACTGAGAACCGTTGGGTTATCATCATTGCTGTTATCCTTTCCTTCGCAGTAATCTTATTTTTTGCTAAACCGATTGGAGATTTCATTCTTAAACATGTAGCGTTAAAAATTCTCGCACTGTCATTTCTTATCGTGATTGGAATCACGATTTTCATGGAAGGTTTAGGAAAAGAAGTCGAGAAAAGTTTAATCTATGCACCCATGGGTTTTGCAATGTTTATCGAACTTATGCAGATGAGATATTCTCATAACTCTGCAAAAAAATCCGATCAAACCTCTTGAAAAGAAAACATAGCATGGAGTACCCCGCTTACTTATCATAAATACGATTAAAAGAGTTTTTTTTAAAAATAGCTATCCAATAACTTTCAACTAACTGAGTTAATTAATTACCATTGAGTGAAGTTTATAAACTCCTTCTGGGTTTGTTCATCAAATGGATAAAAAAGAGATTACTAAGCTTGCCAAATCCTCTCTTTTAGTTGCTAATGCAACTTAATGATTTCTACCAAAGCTAGATCTCTAATGGGTGTCCATCACCAGAAGGTTTCATAAAAAGAAAACCTTCAACTGCTTTGCAAATTCTCATATCCCAGTAATTGTTAAAATTGACCATATCATCAAACTAATCACTTATGTCTCAACATCCTTTTCTAGAACTTTCAGGAAACCCCGACTGGGCAACCTTAACGCCGAATGATGTCCGTAAAGATCTCACTCTTGCTCTCGAAAAAGCAGAATTAAATCTCCAAAAAATTCGTGACCTTACGGAAGATGAAATTAATTTTGATAATACAATCAAAGCCTTGGAGCATGCCAGCTATGAATTGTACTACGCATGGGGTTTAGTGACCCACCTTGATTCTGTATGTAATTCTCCTGAACTTCGTGAAGTACATAACGAAATGTTACCGGCGGTAAGTGCTTTCGGTGCCAAAATAACTCTTGATTCTAAATTATGGAATTCACTGCAAACTTTTTCCGAAAATACTCAGATAGCAGAATTAGCACCGATCGACCGCAGGCTTTTTGAAGAGACCCTTTTGGATTTTCAGGAAGCAGGTGCTGACCTACCAGAAGCTAAGAGAAAAAGACTTGAAAATATTTCCCAAGAACTTGCCCAGGTTACCCAAAAGTTTTCCGAGCAGGTTCTTGATGCAACTAATGAATGGAAACTTATCATTCAGGAAGAAGAAAGATTAAAAGGATTACCTGAGACGGCAAAAGAAGCGGCCCGGCAGACTGCCATTGAAAAATTGGGTGAAGTAGAGGGGGCAAATGCTTGGGTCTTCACCCTGCATACCCCTTCAATGCTACCTGTCTTACAGTATCTAGAGGATGAAGCCATTCGCAAAGAAGTATGGTCTGCCAGTAATAAACTTTGTGTGGACCCTCCCTATGCAAATGAGCCTCTGATTCGCCAGATTATTAAATTAAGGCAGGAGAAAGCAGATATCTTAGGGAAAGATAATTTTGCTGATACCGTGCTCACTAGGCGGATGGCAAAGAGTGGAGAAAAAGCAGATCAATTTGTTTCTGAGCTCCGGGAAAAAACAATTCCTTTTTTTGAAAAAGAAAATCAAGAGCTTGAAGAGTTTAAAGCTGAGAAAACTGCTCTGGCAGTTGATATGTTGGAACCATGGGAAGTTGGATTTTGGTCTGAAAAACTCAAGAAAGAGCGATATGATTTCGACGATGAAGACCTGAGACCCTACTTTCCAATACAGTCCGTCCTACAGGGAATGTTCGAACTTGCCACCAAAATTTTTGGTCTCTCTATTGAAGAAAGATCTACAAAATATAAGCAGCAAATTTTCGATCATGGTTCAGATAATGACAAAGAACCCCAACCAGTCTGGCATGAGGATGTTAGATTCTATGATCTTACAGATTCTAAATCAGGCCAGAATCTTGGCTCATTCTATGCCGATTGGCACCCTCGTTCCAGTAAGCGGGCTGGAGCATGGATGAATTACCTGAAGACAGGAGAACCTACCGAAAATGGGCAAAGGGAACCACACCTAGGACTGATCTGTGGAAATCTAACTGCACCTACTCCAACCAAACCAGCACTCCTCACTCATTATGAAGTGGAGACAGTATTTCATGAATTCGGGCATCTTTTACATCACCTTTGTGGAAATGTGGCCCATCGTAGCCTTAATGGAGTTAATGTGGCCTGGGACTTTGTAGAACTCCCCTCTCAAATCATGGAAAATTGGTGCTGGGAAAGAGAGAGTCTTAATCTTTTTGCCCGACACCATGAAACAGGAGACATCATTCCTGAAGAACTTTTTCAGAAAATGCTCCGAGCTCGAAACTTCATGGCAGGAAACACGATGATGCGACAGCTTGCCTTTGCAAAACTCGATTTACATATACATCGGGTTTTGGCTAAAGCTGACTTTGAAGAATTGGAGGGTTCTTTACAGGAAATATTACATGACTACTTCCCCAAGCGTAAAACCACACCAAGAACTATTGCTCTAAGATTCAGTCACCTCTTTAGCAGTCCAGTTGGATACGCCGCAGCATACTACTCTTACAAGTGGGCAGAAGTTTTAGATGCCGATGCATTTACCCGGTTCCAACAAGAAGGGATCATGAATGCTGAAACAGGAATTGATTTCCGCGAGAAAATTTTAAGTAAGGGTAATTCCGTTGCACCAGATCAATTGTATCGAGATTTCATGGGTCGAGAACCAAAGGTTGAACCACTACTCACACGAAGCGGTTTGTCTACCTAATTCGCTTTAGCGACTCACATCTAAAAATCATGTCAACCAAACCCCAAGTTTTGGCTTGGATCACTTGTGACTCAGTCTATGTGGATCCAGCAACCGGGAAGCATACTTTACTCGGAATTTTCTCAAACCTAAGAGCCAAAGAGTTTCCTGTAATTCATCCTAGAATGATTTGGTTTCTCTCTTTCTCTGACTTAACCAAAGGAAAGCATAAGTTAACAATTTCCATAGGTATTCCCATGTCAGATGAGGCACCAAGAACTATAATTAAAAGAGAATTCGACTCGCCTGGGCCCCAGCACAGGATAAATCTGATTAATGATATTCATCGTTTAAAATTTGAGGAGGCTGGTAACTACTCAATTCTAATTGAAATTGATGACCAAGTAGTACTTGCCAGTACTTTCCCCATCTCTCAGGTTAATGATCCATGAAATTCTTTTCCGGCAGTATTCTGATTTCCTTGACCCTGTGGGCTTGTACTCATGCCCACTCCAAAGACGAAAAAAAGATAGCTTTTTATCAACCGGTTATAAGCAAGCTCGAAGGATGGACCATTGAATGGGATCCAACATTAGCCAATGCAAAAGATAATCATTTTTTTCATGAAATAAAGAAAGCCTTGAGTAACCATTTCCAAAGGATCAAGTTTCTATTGCCTGTAGATAAAGTCAAAGAGTTACAAAATTTAAAGATCCGCGTGGATCGAAAACATAAGCTGACCAATATGCAATATCATCCATCAAAAGGATGGCTGGTACAAAACGGGTATGATCCAACGCTCGAAAAAAGAGTTCACATTCCAAGAGCAGAAAATTTACTTAAGCGAAGCACTTGGCAAAAGCATCCATATGTAATTCTCCATGAACTTGCCCATGCTTACCATGATCAAGTTTTAAGCTTTGGAAATATGGATATCATTAAAGCCTATCAACTTGCAGAAAAAGAAAATCTCTATGAAAAAGTCCTCCTCTTCAGAGGTGGCAAAACTCGCCACTATGCCCGTACCAATCACAAAGAATTTTTTGCCGAGATGACCGAATCTTATGTCGGGGTGAATGATTTTTATCCCTTCGTCCGTGCAGAGCTTAAAGAATACGACCCCCAAACTTACGCTTTAATGGAAAACATTTGGGGTAAATTCTAGTTTATTGAATTAATAAAAGTGCCTTTGATTCTGAGGAAGTCTACCTCCCACAACTTGAGGAAAATCAAATCTGAGAATTATTTTCTTATAGCTGAAAATCTCTTTACAGTATCACGCATTATTAATCTCTTCGTGTGAGATCGATGCACCTTGAACTGTCCGTAAATTCAATTAGGATATTTTTCATGGTAGATAGAATTGATTCTAACTCAACTGAATCCGCACCCCTCGTGGTTGTGGGATCGGTTGCATTTGATAACGTCATCACGCCTCATGGTTCCAAAGAGGGAATCCTTGGGGGAGCTGCGTCCTACTGTTCTTTTGCAGCAAGTTATTTTACTCAACCGCGAATGGTTGGAGTGATTGGAAATGATTTTGGAGACGAGTATTTAAATAGACTCAAAAATCGAGATATTGACCTCGAAGGATTGCAAAAAGATGAATCCGGGCCGACTTTTTTCTGGAAAGGCAAGTACCATGAAAACTTTAACCGTAGAGATACATTAGATATTCAGCTAAATGTATTTGAGCAGTTTAGGCCTGACCTCCCTAAAAGCTACTTGGACTCTCAATTTGTTCTTTTGGGAAATATCCACCCTGCCCTGCAGATGCATGTACTTGATCAACTGCAGGGAAACCCCTTCGTTCTTGCTGATACGATTGATCTTTGGATCGAAATTGAAAGAAAAGCTTTACTCGAATTAATTAAACGAGTCAGCCTTTTCGTCATTAATGATTCTGAAGCTGAAGAGTTAACAGAAGAAACCAATATCATTCTTGCTGGTAATAAACTACGTGAATTAGGCCCCGAGACTGTGATTATTAAAAAGGGGGAACATGGAGCTATCCTTTTTCATGAAGACGGTTTATTTGCTTTACCTGCATACCCAGTTACTGAACTTAGAGACCCTACTGGTGCGGGAGATTCTTTCGCAGGAGCGCTAATTGGTCGACTTGCCTCGCGAAACCGCACTGATTTCTCCGCTATCAAAGATGCGATTTTATACGGAACATGTGCAGCGAGCTTAACGGTAGAAGCCTTTGGTTGCGACCGGTTGGAATCAGCAGGTGCCTCAGCGATTTCAGAACGGGTCGATGAACTTAAAAAACTTATTTCAATAGAATAACATAAATCTGTGAGTTCAACAGAGTCTTCTCATTATCCACTCTTCAAGTTGATAACGAAAAGGCTTCCATACTGTTCTACTTTTACATGCTTTTTAATTGGAAGCATGTTACTTGCGTGCACTGAAAAAAAATCCGTTACTCCTAGGCAAACAACCATGGATAAAAGTGCTATGAATCATACCATAAAAAGTGATCAACCAAATGTGCCCACTTCTGAAGAGATCAATAAACTTCCATTGGATGGCGGCAAAGAGTTCAACCGGCTAATTTTTGAAAGCAGTCCATACTTGCTCCAACATGCGGGCAATCCGATAGATTGGTATCCATGGGGTGATGAAGCTTTTAAAGCAGCAGAAAAGTTAAACCGACCCATCTTTCTTTCCATCGGTTACACCACCTGCCACTGGTGTCATGTTATGGAGCATGAATCCTTTGAAGATCAAGATGTCGCTGAATTGTTGAACCAAAATTATATATGCATAAAGGTGGATCGAGAAGAGAGACCCGATGTGGATAATGTTTACATGTCGGTCACCCAAATGATGACTGGGCGGGGTGGTTGGCCAATGACTGTTATTATGTCACCCCAAAAGGTTCCTTTTTTCGCAGGTACTTATTTCCCGCAACCTTCAATGCTTAAATTACTCCCGCATTTCGCAAGGGTATGGAAGGAAGAAAGAAAAAAAGTACAGGAAGTGGGGCAAGCGATTATTAAGAGCCTGGGTGAGTTACAAAATGGATACGCAGGAGGGGATCTCAATGCTTCTCACTTAGATGCCTGCTACCAGACTCTTCAAAATACCTATGATCCAACCTTCGGAGGATTTGGTCAGCAACCTAAATTCCCAACCTGTCACACCCTGAGTTTTCTGCTTCGTTACCATCAAAGAACAGGTGAAAAAAATGCCTTGGAAATGGTGAAGCAAACCCTCAAAAACATTCGACACGGAGGTATTTACGATCAGGTTGGATTTGGTATTCATCGTTATTCAACTGATGAAAAATGGTTGGTTCCTCACTTTGAAAAAATGCTCTATGATCAGGCATTATTTACCATTGCTAACCTAGAAACCTACTTAGTCACCAAAGATAAATTCTTCCTTCGTTCCTGTAGAGAGACTCTTGAATATGTAATCAGAGAACTCACCTCTGAAGAAGGAGGTTTCTATTCAGCAGAGGATGCTGACAGTGAAGGTGAAGAAGGAAAATTTTACCTTTGGTCAATGGAAGAATTGATCGAAGCCCTCGGCGAAAAGAATGCATCAGTATATGCTGAAAGTTTTCAGTTCAAAAAAAAGGGGAATTACCTCGATGAATTATCTCATGAATTAACCGGAAATAACATCCCACACCTTTCAAGGAGTGAATATGGAAAGATAATTGAAGATAAAAAAATTATTGAATGTCGTTCCCTCCTCTTTAAATACCGGGAAGAACGGGTCCATCCTCAATTAGATGATAAAATTCTAACTGATTGGAATGGGCTTATGATTTCTGCATTTGCGAGAAGTGCCCGGGCCCTTGATGATAAAATGTATCTAGAAGTAGCAGAAAAAGCTGCGAACTTTTGCATTTCACAACTGCAGGAACAAAACGGGAAGTTACTTAAACGCTGGAGAAAAGGAAAAGCAGGTCTTCCTGCACATTTGGAAGATTACGCATTCTTGATCCAAGGGTTGATTGATTTATACGAGGCTGGTTTCAAAACGAAATACTTAAAATCCGCCTTGGAACTAACTGATCTGACAATCGAATTATTTGAAGATGAAGAAAAGGGCGGGTTTTTCTTTACCGCAGACGATGGAGAACAACTACTGGTTCGGCCTAAGGAAATCTACGACGGTGCCATCCCTTCAGGAAATTCAGTAATGGCAATTAATCTTGCCCGGCTCTCAAAAATGACAAATAACGCCCTCTACGAAAAAAAATTGATTTCTTTATTCTCTGCATTTTCGGGATTTTTAGAAAAAAATCCGCAAGGTGCGGAAGTTTTTCTTCAAGGCTTAGACTTTATTCTCGGTGAACCTTTAGAGTTAGTTGTCGCAGGAGATCCCTCCAGACAAAATACCCAGGATTTACTCCGTGAAATCAATCAAAGATTTCTCCCCTCAACAGTATTACTTTTTAAAGATACGACCAAACAAAATGAGGATCTTTTTAAATTAATACCATTCCTTGAAAGACAAAATCAAGTAGATGGTAAATCCGTAGTTTACGCCTGCCAAAACCAAACTTGTGATAAACCCAGAACAGATGCCAAAGAATTAGCAGAATTTCTAAAGGAGCTTTCTAATAATTAACCTTTTTTGTGCCCTTCGTGAAGGGCTACAATTGAAAAGGTAAGGGCTGAAAACCGGATTCTGTCAAATCCAGTATCTTCGAATTCTTGGACCAGTCCAAACCGGTCAGGAAATTCCGAAATACTTGTCCCTAGATATAAATAGGCATCACGATCTCCAGTTACGAAACGGGCCATCCACGGAAGGATAAACCTTAAATAAAAATAATAAAATGGACGAAACCAAAAATAAGGCTGACTAAATTCAAGTACGATCAACCTACCGTTTGGCTTAAGCACACGATTCATTTCACTCAGACCTCTCTTACGATCAGCAAGGTTTCGTAAACCAAAGGAAATCGTTATTAAATCGAAAGAATCATCAGGGAAATCAAGTTTAAGGCAGTCCCCAGAAATAAAACCGTTGGATTCTTCATCTAGCCCCTTTAAGGAACGCTTCCTTCTCGCTTGGTCAAGCATAGGTTCACAAAAGTCTACCCCGGTAATATGAGTGCTGGGCGGTAGACCTTCGCGTAGGGCAAACAATACGTCTCCACTACCTGTAGCGAGATCAAGCACCCGGGAACAATTTTCTTTCCCAGCTAGTTTAACCAGTCGATTTCGCCAAATGTAATCTATCCCTCCCGAAAGAAAATGGTTGGCTAGATCATAGCGGTGAGCAACCCTCTCAAAGGTGGCACGTACGGATGCAGGATCCGGACCACTCACTCCGATTCTGGTTTTTTTCCAAAACTATCAATTACCCAACGGGATAATTCTTTATCCGGATCATCAATTGCTTTTCTTTCTATGACAAAAGATTTTTTTCCTGTTCTTTGAGATATTATTGAAAGTCCATGCTGAAAATCAGCAAATTTTTTCTCACAAAAAGCAAAAACCGAACGATTTTCCTGACCAGCCAATTTAACCAATGCAATCTTTGCTGGTTTTCGGAATCGTAACTCGAAACCATGGCTACGTTTAAACTCCTCGACGAAACGATCCACATCAGCAAGCATCGAATCATCGACCTGATCCCGGTTTTGTTCCAATAATTCATTCATAGAACTTTGCGGGTCCTCCACAGTCTGCTTATCGACATCGAATGATTTGATTCCGGTCGAAGGTAACTCAAACTTATAATCACGAAAAGTTCTTTCCAGAATAGTAACTAATCCACGAGCTCCCGTTTTTTCATCGGCCGCTTTTTCAGCAATTTTTAAGATGGCATCTCCAGATATATTGAACTCAATATTGTAGCCTGCAAAATCATTCCTATACTGTTCCAAAACATTTCCTTCTGATGATAGAAGTATTTCACTTAAATCTTCTTTAGTCAGGTCCTCACAGGCAACCCGTACAGGAAGCCGTCCAACAAATTCGGGTTCAAAACCATAGTCAATAAAATCTCTAGTTTCGGCTTTTCCAAGAAAAGAGGAAGATGAATGCTCACTTTGAGATTGTTCATCTGATGAGCCAAATCCAATACGGTTTAAATTCAGGCGCTTACGGACATTTTCACCAAGTTGGTCAAATGCACCACTAACTATGAAAAGAATATTTTTTGTCGAAATTGCCGATTTCCCAGGTTTCCCTCCCTTCTGTACATCCATAAAAGCCTTCATTTGCCCCATCATATCTTGTGGAGAATGAAGATTAACTTCAGTTTCCTCCATCAACTTGAGCAAATTAATTTGCACTCCCCTACCGGATACATCTCTTCCACTCTTAGATGCTTCGGAAGCTATCTTATCAATTTCATCCACATAAACAATTCCATACTGAGCGAGCTCGACATCACCGTCCGCAGATTTAACTAGATCACGGACAAGATCGTCCACATCATAGCCAACATACCCAGTCTCTGAAAACTTAGTGGCATCCGCTTTCACAAAAGGAACCCCAATAAGTTTAGCAACATTTCGCATTAAAAAAGTTTTCCCCACGCCCGTGGGACCTAATAGTAAAACATTTGGTTTCACATAGGAGGCATTAGCTACCTTTTCATCCCTCAAACAAGATCGAATGTGGTTGTAGTGATCACAAACCGCGACCGATAGAACTCTTTTCGCCTGCTCTTGCTTGATAACAAACCGGTCTAAATAATCTCTTATTTCTTTGGGCTTACGATCGAAAGCTCGAATACTTTCGAGCTTTTCGTCCCTAGATGGTTCCGGTTCTTCCGGAGGTGTATCTTTACTGGTCTCCTTACCCTTCTCTTCGGAATCATCCTTTCCAGTCATAGATTGCATAAACGGAGCAAAAGCGACTTGTACATTTTTGTTCTTAAATAGGTCACGCAGTTGTTTTTGCATTTCCTCCAATGGATTTTCATCATCTTTTTTGGTCATAGATCAAAATTATGAGTTTGACAGGTTGTTGTCTGTTGGGAATTTATGAAAGTTCACAAAATTACCCTAACCCCCAAGCCCTGTGCTTTCAAACAGTTTCCTATTATGTCGAATAACCTGACCAAAAGAGAAATCGTTCAAAACATTTACGAGAGTGCCAACTACAACCACAAGGATGTCACCGAAATCGTTCAAAAAACCCTTGATAATATTAACAAGGCATTGACTTCCGGCATGAATGTTGAGCTTCGTAATTTTGGCGTTTTTGAGGTTCAAGTTCGTAAATCACGCGTTGGCCGTAACCCTAACAAACCAGAAACCGATGTGGTCATCCCGCGTCGTGCAGTTGTAAAATTCAAAGCTGGTAAAGAAATGAAAACCGGACTTACGAAATTGGATTTAGATAATTTCTAATCCTAAGAATTTTTTCAATGTTTGATACTCTCCCGGGATTCCGGGATTTCCCACCAGAAGCTTGTGCGCGAAGAAACCACCTTTTTCGAGTATTCCGAAATGTGGCACGGGCTTTTGATTTTCGTGAATTCGATGCTCCAATTTTAGAACCCCTTGATTTATACATCGAAAAATCAGGTCCTGAAATTGCTGCTCAATTATTCCATTTTGAAGATAAAGGAGAGCGGTCAGTTGCTCTACGTCCGGAACTCACCCCAACTCTTGCCAGAATGGTTGCCGCCCAGGCAAATGCCCTCCCAAAGCCAATCAAATGGTATAATATAGGCGAACACTTCCGATACGAAAGACCTCAAAAAGGGAGAGGTAGATCTTTCTACCAATTTAATGCTGACTTATTAGGCGAAGCTTCTATCGGAGCAGATGCAGAACTAATTGCTTTGCTCGGTGCAATTATGCAGACTCTTGGATTAGGAGAAAAAGAATTTGCGATTCGATTAAGCGATCGTCAAACATGGATCTTATTTCTTGACGATATCGGCATCGATTTAAAACAACGGCCTAGCGTCCTAGACGCCATCGATAAGAGTGGTCGGAGGAAACCTGAACAGACAATAGAGTCCTTGAACTTGGCAGTGCCAGGTAAAGGCGAGCAGATTTTTCAGAAAATTGAGGAAATCAAACAAATTAACGACCTAGATACTTTGCTTATAAAGCTCGACTCATTTGGAATTGAGGGCCAGGCCAGAGCCAAAGATTGGCAAAACTTGATGAGTGAACTTACAGCCCATCAAGTCAATCCTTTCGTTAAGATTGATTTATCTATCGTTCGAGGTTTAGCCTATTACACAGGGTTCGTTTATGAAGCATTCGAAGCTTCCGGGGAGGGGCGTGCTCTCGCAGGTGGAGGTCGGTATGATCACCTTATCAAAAAACTCTCGGGCAATGTTGACTTACCTGCAACTGGCTTTGCAATTGGAGACATGACTTTGAGTGACTGTTTGGAAAAAAATGGACTGCTACCTTCTTATATTATGGCTCCCGACATATTTGTCATTAGTGGACAGGATCAGCGAAACTCTGGTATTTTCTTAACCGCTAAAACTCGAAAGAGTGGTTTTGCTGTATCCCATTCACTCAAGGCAACTGGATTTGGGAAACAATTTAAAGAAGCTGGCAAGTCCGGGGCAAGATACGCCTTAATTATCGGTGAAGAGGAAGAAATTCAAAAAAAAGTGAAAATTAAAGATTTAAAGTCTTCGGGAGAAATTTCAGTCGATCAAACTAAACTGATCCAGCAACTCGAAAAGATCGACGAAGAAGGCGGCATTAATTCTTCGGAATAATTTCATAAAAATTTTCTTTTTAAATGAGGCAAGAAGTTCCGGATTATGGGAAGTCTAGAGGTTATAAGTACCCTCTAAATCTTAAAAAGTTAGCCCGCAGACGGATGATCACAAGGATCATTGCTTCATGCTTAGTTCCAATCGTTGGTGGGATCTACTCAAAATTAGAAGCGGGCTGGCTAGATTTGTCTAAAGTTTCCATTCCATTTAGAGGTTTAAAGAAAGGGGAAAACCTTAAATTATTACACATCTCTGACCTACACCTATCTAAGTATATTTCTATCGACCAAATTGAATCAGCTCTACGAAAAGGTTTTTCAGAATCCCCAGATGCCTGTTTTATCACTGGTGACTTCATATCTGATATGCCCAGTGAAAAAGATTTGGATGCACTTGCTAAGGTTCTTTATAAATTTTCATCCAAAATACCAACTTATGCCTGTCTTGGTAATCATGATGGAGGGTTATGGTCATTCCCTAAGGGAGGGTTTGACACTAGCAATGAAGTGAAGGAAATGCTACAAAAGGCGAAAGTCAGATTACTGGTGAACCAGCGTATTAATATACGAATAAAGGGATTCCCCATTCAATTAGTTGGAGTTGGAGATTTGTGGTCGAAAGAGTGCTTCCCCAAATTATGTATGGTTCATCAATCTCAACGAGCACCCAAAGAACCTGTTATCCTGATGTGCCATAATCCAGATGCAAAAGAAATTCTCAGACCCTACTTTTGGAATCTTATGCTCTCAGGTCATACCCATGGAGGGCAGTTTATTGTACCCTTTACCAATTTTGCACCCTTTGCTCCTGTTCTAGATCAGTCTATTGTACAAGGCCTCCATAAATGGGATAAATGGAGACATATCTATGTAACCAGAGGTGTTGGTAATTTATACGGACTCCGCTTCAACTGCCGACCAGAGGTCAGTCTTCTAGAATTAGTATCCAAATAAATCTTACTATCTGATGGTCTATTTATTGGATGATGAAAATCCATCCTTGATTCCGCACCCCCAACAGGCGGATGAAAATGGCATGGTTGCCGTAAGCGATACCCTTGGCGTACATCGTTTGATTGCAGCCTATAAAAAAGGAATCTTTCCATGGATGAGAATGGAACAGGAACCTAATTTTTGGTGCTGGTTTTCTCCAGACCCACGGATGGTACTGCGACCTGAAAATCTTAAAGTTTCCCGAAGTTTACAAAAGGCGGTCAGATCTAAAAAATTTGAAATTAGGGTTGATCAAAACTTCAGCGAGGTAATGAGATCATGTGCAAACTCCCCACGACCTGATCAGGAATCAACCTGGATAGAAGCTGATATGATCAAAGATTATAAAAAACTTCATCAAATGGGTATTGCTCATTCAATAGAAGCCTATCTTGAAAATGAAAGAATTGGGGGACTCTATGGACTTGCCCTTGGAAAAATGTTTTTTGGAGAATCGATGTTTCATACTGTTCCTGAAGCATCCAAAGTGTGCTTATACCAACTTTCAGAAATTTCCAAAACATACGGAATTGCATTAATAGATTGTCAGGCTCATACACCGCACCTGGAAAAAATGGGAGCCTCAGAAATATCCAGATCTGAATTTTCGGAAAATCTGAGCAGACTATTAGAGCAATCCGAATCTGTTGTCCCATGGAGCGATTTGTCCGAATCTTCTAACCTTGCCGGTTAGCCCAAGAATTGAGATAAGAATAACCATCTTATGAGTAACCAAAATCCTGAGCATTCTAATTTAACTAAACTTGGTGAAGGTGGAACCCACCCAAATCGGAAACTAGAAACCTTCCCCAACCGTAACCCAGAACGCGATTATGTCGTGGAATTAAACACGAGTGAATTCTCATGTATTTGTCCCAAAACTGGACAACCTGATTTTGCAGAAATTATGATCCGTTATGTGCCCGACCAAAAAATCGTCGAATCAAAATCCCTCAAGCTCTATTTTTGGAGTTTTCGTGACGAGGGTACTTTTCACGAACACTTTGCAAATCGACTGTTGGATGATTTGGTAAGCGCAATCGCACCTCGCTGGTGCCGGGTTGAAGTAAACTTCAACGCCCGCGGAGGAATCGGTATTATTGTATCTGCCGAACATGGTACGCCTCCAGCGATTGCATACGCATGACCGCACAAAATGAAATAAGCATCGGTAGCCTGACCGTATCTAACAATAGACCCTTTACACTTTTTGGGGGCATGAATGTTCTCGAATCACGGGAACTAGCCTTGGAAGTTGCTGCTACTTATAAAGAAATTACCGACCGAATTGGTATTCCTTATGTATTTAAAGCCTCTTTTGATAAAGCTAACCGATCATCCATCCATTCTTTTCGTGGCCCCGGATTAGTCAGAGGATGTGAGATTCTCGCAGAAATAAAGGAGACTTATAATGTCCCAGTAATTTCAGATGTACACGAACCCCATCAGGCAAAGCCTGCAGCTGAGGTGATTGATGTACTGCAGTTACCCGCATTTCTCTGTAGGCAAACAGACTTAGTTGTTGCACTCGCAGAAGCTGGACGCCCAGTAAATGTAAAAAAAGCCCAATTTTTGGCGGCCCATGAAATGTCCCACATAATTAAAAAGTTCGAAGAAGCTGGAAACAAAAAAATTCTTCTGTGCGAACGAGGAACCTCTTTTGGGTACAATAATCTAGTTGTGGATCCTCTTAACTTCGGACTCATGAAACGGACTGGTTGCCCAGTCGTGTTCGATGTGACGCACTCCCTACAGATCCCGGGAGGCCGAAATGACTCTGCTGACGGTCGCAGGCAGGCAGTCTTTGAACTTATGCTCGCAGGTATGAGTCAGGGTATTGGAGGACTCTTTCTTGAATCACATCCAGAACCAGCCAATGCAAAATGCGACGGACCATGTGCCCTCCCCCTTGATAAACTTGAAACTTTTCTAACCCAAGCAAAAGCAATTGATGACCTGGTTAAAGGGTTGGATACGGTTGAGGTGGAATAACTTCATGGACGACAACTCACACCCTTGGGAAACATTAAAAAAATGGTTTCCGGATTTGGAAGAGAATACATGGCAAGAATTACAAGCCTACATAGACTTACTTCGAGAATGGAATAGTAAGATTAATTTAGTCTCACGGAAAGATACAGATCGTCTTGAAATCAAACACCTAGCCCATTGCCTAACCATTACTAAATTTCTTCGCCTCATGCCCAAAGCTCGCTTATTGGATGTGGGTACTGGAGGCGGACTTCCCGGTATACCCTTAGCAATTTGTTACCCGCAGGCAAAATTTACCCTAATGGATTCGATTGGAAAAAAAGTTATGGTCGTTGAAGATATGGTAAAACAATTGAATCTTCAAAACGCAGAGGTAAAGCGCGGTCGTGTCGAAGAGCTCCCAAGTAAGAAATCTTATGATTTTATCATTGGACGTGCAGTTACTGCTTTGCCAACATTCTTTAGTTGGGTGCAAAATAAGATAGCCAAAGGTTCTAAAAACTCCCCTGCTAACGGCATTTTGTACCTCAAGGGAGGAGATTATTCCGCAGAATTGGAATCCTCAGGATTACATCCAGCTAAGATTTGGAACCTAGATGAACTTCTCCCCGAAGCTGAGCTCGGAGAGAAATTCCTTATCCATTTTAAAATTTAGGGGTTCCAAACCTTGAACAGAGCATCTGCGATGTGCGAGGGTGTCTCAGCTACAGAAATACCTGCATCTAGCATCGCTTCCACTTTTGCTTCAGCAGTACCCTTTCCTCCGGAAACAATTGCTCCGGCGTGGCCCATACGGCGTCCTGGTGGTGCTGTTCTACCGGCAATAAAGGCAGCACATGGCTTATCTACATTATCCTTGATAAACTCAGCGGCTTCCTCTTCAGCAGTACCTCCAATTTCTCCAATCAAAATAATAGCTTCTGTGTCTGGATCTTCATGAAACAATTTGACCGCATCCAAGTGACTGGTTCCATTAATTGGATCTCCACCGATTCCTATACAGGTGGATTGGCCATGACCAGCACTGGTGATTTGCCAAACTGCTTCGTAAGTAAGCGTACCTGAACGTGAAACGATTCCCACTTTTCCTGGCTTGTGAATGTAACCGGGCATGATCCCGATCTTACATTCACCCGGAGTGATGATTCCCGGACAATTCGGTCCGATCAGGCGGGTATTGGAAGTGGCCAGGCGTGCCTTGACCTCAGCCATATCCTTGACTGGGATGCCTTCGGTTATTGCAATAACCAAGGGAATTTCGGAATCGATAGCTTCAAGAATCGAATCTGCAGCAAAGGGAGGAGGCACATATATCGCGGCCACATTTGCTCCTTCCTTATCGACTGCATCCTGCACGGTATCAAATACAGGAACGGAATCCTGAAATTTTTGACCACCTTTACCAGGGGTAACGCCAGCCACAACATTGGTACCGTACTCGATACACTGACTGGTATGAAAACTTCCCGCACTTCCGGTAATTCCTTGAACTACTAAGCGGGTGTCCTTGTTTACTAAAACGCTCATCTAAAAAATAATCTATTTGTTTTTGGGTTAAGCTTCGGCTGCTAATTTCACTATCTTCTCGGCTGCTTCCGCTAAGGAATCAGCCGGCTCAAGAGCGAGACCACTATCTGCAAGAATTTGTTTTCCTTCTGCAACATTGGTTCCCTCCAATCGAACAACCAGAGGAACCTTCATATCCAACTTGCGGGCAGCATTTACAATACCAGTGGCAATCACATCACATTTCATAATTCCACCAAATATATTTACGAGGATGGCTTTTACGGTGTCATCAGAAACCAAGATACGAAAAGCATTTTCCACCTGCTCTTCATTCGCCCCTCCACCAACATCTAAAAAGTTAGCTGGGGACCCGCCGTAATGCTTAATAATATCCATCGTCGCCATTGCTAGCCCTGCACCATTCACCATGCAGGCTACATTTCCATCAAGTGCGATATAATTAAGATCGAATTTGGAGGCTTCAACTTCCTTTGGATCCTCTTCAGTGAGATCACGAAGTTCAACCACATCTGGATGACGGAATAAGGCATTGGCATCAAAATTCACCTTGGCGTCTAAGGCTAGAACATCGCCGGCAGGTGTTGTGACCAACGGGTTCACCTCCACTTGGGAACAATCTTTGGACCAGAAAAAGTTATATAATTTGGTCACAAGTTTCACACACTGCTTGAAAGAGTCTCCGCTTAATTCAAGACCAAACGCTATTTGACGAGCCTGATAAGAACGAATGCCCAGAGCAGGGTCGATTAAAACTTTAAGAATTTTTTCGGGGGCACTTTCTGCAACTTCTTCAATATCAACTCCACCCTCTGTGGATGCTATAATCACCGGTTGAGATGTGGCTCTGTCCATAAGCACAGCCAAGTAATATTCTTTTTCGATGTCGGTCGCTTCGTTGAAATAAACCGTACTAACCTCTTTACCCTCTTCTCCAGTCTGTTTTGTAACAAGAACATTACCAAGCATAGCCTTTGCTTTTTCTTTGGCTACTGTAGCATCACTTACCACATGCACGCCCCCCTGATATCCGTCTTTAAAAGTTCCTTTTCCTCGTCCACCCGCATGGATTTGGGCTTTGACAACAATCGGCTTTCCATCAGGTAAGGCCGAAAGGGCTTGATCAAATTCTTGCTCATTTTGGGCGACAGTACCGAAGGGTACAGCTACACCTGCATCGGCAAAGAGTTGCTTGGCTTGGTATTCGTGTATGTTCATGTGTTAGTGATAGGAGAAAAGTCTCAGAGTGCCACGGAAATGCAAGCAATCAAGACTATTCAAAAATAAGAAAAATTAATAAGGGCCCAAGCGGGGTGGGTGAGGATCCATCGTAAAAACAGATGCGTCAAAACATCGCATGAGCAGGGTGTGTTTTTTATCCTGTGAATTAGGATCATCCCATAAATTAAAAAACTCTTCAGGATCTTTCTCCAAGTCATAGAATTCGCCCTGATTTGTACCGTGATAAACAATAATTTTTTCTTTCTTTGTTCGCAGCATTGTCCCGTATGCATCTCCATGCGTCCAGGAATTATAATATTCAGAATAAACTTCCTGACGGCAGGAATCTTCTTCTTTTCCTCCAAGAAGAAGAGGTAATAAACTTCTTCCCTGCATTTGGCTTGGTGTATTTAATCCCGCAGCATCCAGAAATGTGGGAGCAAGATCGACCAATTCGATCAAACCTTCAACTTTTCGACCCGCAACAATTCCTCCATCCGGCCATCTTAGGATAAGGGGAATCCTCAGCTGACAATCATAAAAATGTGGTCCCTTAAAATAAATACCGTGATCTCCTAACATCTCGCCATGGTCAGACATGAAAACAACTACTGTATTCTTATCCTGTCCAGTCTTTTCAAGTGCTTGAAGAATTCTGCCAACTTGGTCATCAATTAAGGAAATCATTGCCAAGTATGCGGCACATACCTGCCTGCGATCATCATCTGTCATCGCTTCAGTATGAAATTCCCCTGGACTATTATGAGCCCAGATTCGATCGAGCATTTGAAAGCTTGGCTTGGTCGATTTCTCGGAAGGATGCTCGGATGGTAAAGGCATCTCCTCAGGCTTAAATCGTGAAAGATAATCAGCTGGAGGATCGAAAGGGTGATGTGGATCAAAGCAGTTGAAACTAAAAAACCAGGGCTTACCTTGGTTACAGTTTATAAATTCGATCGTTTTTTCTGCACACCATGTAGTTTGATGATATTCAGCAGGTGGACCTTCCTGAACATATGGACTCATTTTTTTTCCCTGAAGTTCGTGCCAATCCTGCCCCTTTTCCTTAAGCCATTGAGAGTATGCATTCTCCTCCCAGTCCGGTTGTGGGTGATGAGACCAAGCAAAATCATCGTAACCATCATCCGTTCGCTTTTCAACCTTTCCATCCGAACAGGATGCAAGGTGTAATTTGCCCGCTAAGCCTGCACGATAGCCAGCACGATTAAAAATGGTAGAAACGAGTAATTCATCCGGTGGAATTGATTGGCCATTTTGTCGGCATCGAGTAGTTCGGGGATACCTACCGGTTAAAAAGGAAGCTCGACTAGGTGCACAAACCGGACTTTGACAAAAAGCATTACTAAAACTGGTACCTTGACTGGCAAAGCGGTCGAGATTAGGTGTCTGGGCAAAAGAATTACCAAATGACTTGAGGGTGTCATATCTTTGCTGGTCCGTACAAATCCATAAAATATTTGGTCTATCAGGCATATGTTTAGGTAGAATCGGCTTGCATGTTCTTTGGCAAGATCGTTTGCAAGAGGTGTGTTTATTTTTAAATCGGACTTAAAACTGTAAATCTAGGTAGCTTTGCTCATATGAACCAATCTCTGAAAGACAGGCAAGTGAAGAGTAATATTTCTCGATTCATCTGCTTTCGCATGTTTTTTAATGCACGCTTTTATTATCCGGTTTTTGCATTATTATTCCTCGAACACGGCTTAACCTGGGAAGAGTTTGGTATTCTCAATGGAATTTGGGCGATTTCGATTATTTTACTGGAAGTCCCATCAGGTGCTCTTGCCGATACAATTGGTCGAAAAAGATTAATTGTCCTGGCAGCTCTTTGCATGATGATAGAGATGCTAGCCCTGCTATTTGCTCCGATGAATGGTGGAGGTTCTGTCTTTTTTCTTTTTGCCTTAAACCGAATTATAAGCGGAGTTGCCGAGGCAGCTGTGAGCGGGGCAGATGAAGCTTTGGCTTATGATTCTTTAAAGTCCGCTGGTAGAGAGAAAGAATGGGGAGATGTACTTGAAAAGGCTCAAAAATTTACATCTTTAGCATTTTTCTTCGCCATGATGACAGGGTCGGCTTTTTATGATCCAAGTTTTGTAAACCATTGCCTAAGTTTCCTTGGAATTGAATACGAATTCTCTGCCAAAACCTTAATTAAGGCCCCTATCCTCCTAACTTTGATTTCATCGATTGTTGTTTTAATCGCCGCACTTGGAATGAAAGAAAGTCAATCCAAGCAAACTAAGCATACCTTTGGGAAAACCATTCGTTTATCCTTACGAACCACATTGGAAGGTGGATCATGGATATGGAAGACTCCCCTGCCCTTTGGTATTCTGCTGGCTTCCATGGTTCTTGATAATGTAATTCGACAATTCCTCACCATAGCCAGTGCTTACTGGAGTGTAATCGACTTACCCTTGGCAACCTTTGGTCTGGTCGCATCAGGAATGTCACTGATGGGATACTTTGTACCTCGCATTGCCAAAATTTTGGCTGATAAGAGAACTCCATCTCAAAACTTTTTTTTACTTTGCGGACTGTTGATGATTGGGCTTTGGGGTATCTCTGCAGCAATCCCCTACTGGGGTATCCTTCCTGCTGTCCTGCTCTATGCAACCATGCAATGCATGAATTATCTGAGCAGTCGTTATCTCAACGAAAAAGCCCCTTCAGATAAAAGGGCCACGGTTTTAAGTTTTCGAGGATTGTCAACCAATGTATCTTATGGAGCGGTTTCATTGCTTTACTCATCCCTCATAGCATGGATCAAACTTCAAGACGTTAACCCTGAGGATGATGGTCGAACATTGAGCGACCAAGACTCAGTCTTTGTTGAAGCTCTAGGTTGGTTCCCATGGTATTTTGTTATAACCCTTATCAGCGCTACCTTACTTTTCCGTCTGCGTTTTAGAAAAAAAAATCTGTAATTTGAAAATCGTTCTTGAGTTTAGTTCAAAACGATTGTCAAAAGGAGTATATGAGACCGCATCTTTCAATCTTATCTTTTATTTCCTCCACTCTCATCACTTTTCTGCATGCCGGCGAATGGAACCAGCATCGTGGTCCCTTCTCCAACAACAAAAGCGATGAATCCATAAGTGGATCCAATTGGCTAAAATCCTCTAGTTCTTTGCAATGGAAAGTACAGACACCTCTAGGTTTCAGCTCTTTCACTACTTACAACGGAAACGCATACACCTTAATTGCAGAAGAGGATGAGGATGGACTCATGCGTGAGATCTGCATCTCGCTTGACTTAAAAACCGGCAAACGCCAATGGAGCAGCCACCTTGGGATCATGGACTACAAAGCGGGCGGTGGAAATTCCGGAGCATCCGACAATAAGGGTGGAGATGGACCACGCTCCACCCCTTCGGTCTTGGATGGTCTGGTCTGGGCCTACGATTCCGACATGTCCCTTTACTGCTTATCCGCGAAGGACGGAAAACTCATCTGGAAAGTCAATGTATTGAAGGAACACGATGGGATCAACCCGCGCTGGGAAAACGCCAGTTCTCCCCTGATCGTCGATGATTTGGTAATCATTTACGGAGGCGGACCCAAACAGTCCTTTCTTGCCTTCGATAAAAATTCTGGAGAAGTAAAATGGAAAACTGGATCTGAACTCGCCACCCATGCCACCCCCATCCTCACCAAGATTCACGGAGTGGAACAAGTCATTTTCTTCTGCCAGTCCGGTCTGGTTTCTCTAGTCCCCAAATCTGGCGAAGAACTCTGGCGCCAGGAGTTCCCTTACAAAGTATCCACCGCCGCATCTCCGGTAGTAGCAGGCGATTTAGTCTTCTGTTCCGCCGGTTATGGTGTCGGTGCCGGTCTTTACAAAATCAGCAAACGGGGAAGCAAATTTTCCAGCAGTCAAGTCTGGCGTAAACCCAATGATGTGATCAACCATTGGAGCACCCCTGTTTATCACGACGGTCATCTGTATGGTATGTTTAGTTTTAAAAAATACGGGGACGGCCCACTCCAGTGCATCGAACTTAAAACTGGTCGAGTCAAATGGAGTGAATACGGATACGGCCCCGGTAATGTAATACTTGCGGGAAAAAACCTAATCGCATTATCTGACAAAGGGGAACTCGCCATCGTAGAAGCTAGTTCAAAGTACTACAAAGAGATTGGAAAAAAGAAATTAATTACCGGAAAATGCTGGAGCACCCCCACCCTGAGCCAAGGTTTAGTATTTATTCGTAGTACCGAGGAAGCGGTCTGCTTATCAGTAAAATAACGATTTGGGGGGGGGCATAGCTCATCTTGGTAGAATGCTCCATTCGCTACGCAGAAGTCGCTGTTTCAATTCGAGTTTATATTTAACAAAACCTTTTTAACATCCGAGTCATCTGCATGGCTCTTTTTGGAACAAGCAATTTATCCGCCGAGGTTTTATAATTACAGCACCCAGAAATGGTTTGAGGTAACTGAGTCGGTTTGAGAAGTACAATCAGCTGATCATGAGGCGACCAACGCCAAAAGATCATGCTTCATCCACTACTGAAGTGGGAGACTCTCTAAAGTCTAAGGAATTAACTTTCTTATCTATCTTATGAATCTCTAGACCTGAAATTGGTCTTATCTATTGCTTGGTCTACGGTTTCTTTCGGAAATTACATATTGAGAACTAATCAGAACCAGACAGGTTAGAGAAAAAAGAGCAACGAAGCTGACAAAAGAAAGGTTACCGAAGTTCCATGAAAAGTCGTGGTGAATCTCCGCTAAAGCGAGAGTCTGACTTTGTACCAAAAAATCGTCCGCTTCCTGAACGAGGGAGGCGAGCTCCTGGTTGATACATTCATTTGTAGGGGCGGCGGAAACCGACTGGCTCATGAAAAACAATGAGCAGAGAAAAAGAAATGATGGAATGATGGAATGTAGTTTTTTCATAGGGATGAGTTTTGTAGATAAATGAAGGGAAAAAGAGATTAGGAAACCAGGGCTTTACTGGTAAATAGTTTGATGGTCGGGGGGCGACCACAGTTACTATTAATGATGGAAACAAATCCGAGAATCGGATGTTCGGTGATTCCATACTGTAAGAATGTCTGCCAATTCCATCTTTCAGATGGAGTGCATACCCGATATTCCACCAAATCTTCACGAAAAATATGAATATGATGCTGAGAATTTTGTTTTTTGAATGGAGAACTGAAGGACATGTAAATGTTGGTTGTACGGAAATTCGGATCAAACTTGGGTTAAGAACCAGAAACCGGTAGATGAAACGCTGAGAATGATGGTGAGGGAAATAATGTTTTGTATCATAGTTATTTAAGGGATTTAAGAACATATTTACACTAAATAGGTATTTAGTCAAGATATATTTTTATTTTTCTTGAAAGAATTACGGCTCCACCGCCGTTACAACGAAAAGTGAAATTTTTAGCCTCAGGTTTTGAGGAAGTAACGCAGAGATAGACGAATACCTTCCCGTAATTCAGTCTGTGGCATTTTCGGAAATGCCTGTCTCGTAGAGACACAATTTAAATCATAAATAAAAGGTGTCTGCTCGGCATCGCCAGAATAATTAAGCTGAAAATTCGAAAGTCCCATTTCTCTGGCTTCCTCATTAATTAATCCTAAAAAGTTATCAACTGTACTAGTTTTCCCAAGTAAGTTGAAAGTTCCATATCCTGAAAATGAATCGATCACAGCACGGGCAAAACCGGCCCCCACATCGTATGAGAAGTGATAATTTTCTTTCCCACGGTAGGGAATCTCAAATCTTCCCCCACCTGCTACTGCCTTGAGTGCACTTGTCATAGCAGCAGTGAAGCCTCGGTCGCGCCCAGGTCCATAAGTGGTGGCAAGTCGAAGAGATACGGTAGGAACGCCACTTTCCTGATGAAAAGCTTGTGCCATCCCCTCCCCTGCAATCTTCCAATATCCATAAAGGTTAAACGGCTGAAGCGGATCTTCTGTATGAACACCATCCGTTCCATAAAGGGAACGAGGACCATTGACCGCACTCGAACTGGCAAAAACAAATCGTTGAAGTTGCAGCTTTTCGTCCATACACGCTTTAAAAAGATAAGCTGTCCCTAAAACATTAATCTCCATTCCACGAAGGGGATAATCCCTACAGTCTGGCGTTTGTAAGGCACCAAGGTGGAGGATATGAGTTGGTTCACATTTTTTAAGGGCCCCAACAAGTGATTCTTTATCTGACAAATCTCCCTCAAGATGCATATAATTATCCGGTAAATCCGCAGGAGGTTTTCTACTAAAACCATATACAATGAAACCTTCATTCAAAAGAACGCGAACAGCATGACTCCCTATACAACCGGTAGAACCGGTAACAAAAACTCTATTTTTACTCATTTTTTACAACAAAACTAAAGAAGCCAGACCAAGAAAAGCAAAGAACCCAACAACATCGGTAATCGTTGTGACAAAAACACCGGATGCAACAGCCGGGTCCACTTTCAATTGATTGAGAAGTAAAGGAAGAGCTACGCCCGCAACCCCGGCAACTACGAGATTAATAATCATAGCCCCGGCAATGATACCTCCAAGCAGACCTGAAATTTCCAGTTCATTGAACCAAAAGAAGGTGATTACACCGGCAAGGATAGCAAACAAACAGCCATTCAAAAAACCTACAATTAATTCTTTCCGAAAAGTTCGAAAGGCGTTGTAGGTTGTTAATTCTTTGGTCGCCAATGCTCTCACAGTTATCGTCATCGTTTGTGTACCGGCATTCCCTCCCATCGATGCGACGATCGGCATGAGTATAGCTAGAGCAACCATCTGCTCTAAAGTCGCATCGAACATACTAATTACCATTGAAGCCAAAATTGCCGTGCCCAAGTTAACCAGTAACCATGTAAATCTTTTTGCAGATGATTCCCAAACTCCAGCATCAACGGTCTCCTCTCCCACTCCACCAAGTCGTAAAACATCTTCCTCAAATTCTTCCCGGGCAACCTCCATTACATCGTCGACTGTTATCATTCCCAGAAGCTTACCTGCATCATCAACAACACCAGC
Source organism: Opitutales bacterium (assembly GCA_028042835.1). GTDB lineage: Bacteria > Verrucomicrobiota > Verrucomicrobiia > Opitutales > Seribacteraceae > Seribacter. The sequence goes on from JAOFOL010000028.1 coordinate 26,782, forward strand.
AGTAGTCAAATCATATTTCTCAAAAAGAAGTGCGACTTCTTCCTGCATCATTTCAGCAGGTACAATGACCTGAGTTTCATCGCAAATCTCCCTCATTAAGGTAGGTCGTGGAGAGCGTAAGATCCGCGATAATGAAATCACTCCAATCGGCTGACCTTTTTCATCAACCACAAATACATCCAAAAACTCTTCCGGTAATTCTTCTTCTTCCCTTAGATAATCAATTGTTTTCCCTACATCCCAATCCTTTCCGACCGAAACGAGATCTGTCTGCATTCTTCTTCCGGCACTATCCTCAGGGTAAGCCAGCCCGATCTCAATATCTCCACGTTCTTCGATTGGTACCTCACTAAGGATTTCGTCCCTCTCTTCCTCATCCATGTCCTCCAAGACTTGGACGGCTTCATCAGAATCCATTTCCGATATCACCTCCGCTACCTCACGAGCCGAAAGATTATCAGTAATTTCGTGCCTTAAATGATCCTCTAATTCAAAAAGTAAATCTGGGTCGAGTGCCTCCTTAAATGAACCAAGTAATCTAGATCGCAGGTTTTTGGGAAGTAGACCAAAGGCATCTGCTAAATCTGAATGGTGAAATCCCTCTAGATGTGCTTTTACCTCATCATCTCCCTCCTGTTCAAGCAGCCGTACCAACTCATTAAATCGTACCGAATTTTCTTCGGAATTATCAGGGTTGATGCGGTGAATCACATCTTGGCTTTCCTTAAATGCATTCATCGAAGATTGAGTATAGAAAGAAGAAGGAAAATTCTTAATGCCAATAAGTTAAAAGGTCTGCAATCGAAAACCCAATATATATAAATTATTGGGTTATTTTGATACAAGCAGCTGAATTGCTTGATCAAGCATAGCGATCTGTGCCTTAACTCGTAGAGAAAGGTCTTTTTCGGATGGTGTTTCAAACACAAATGTTCTGTCGGCCCGGCTGTTTTGTAAAAAAGCAGCTTCGGGAAGACCTTCCACAGGAAGAGAACTTTTGGCGGGACGAATGATTCCATTTCTTGCCCAACGGCCTTCGATTTTTTTTCTTGAATCAATCGCTACATATTTTTGACCAGCAGCTAGGATTTCGGAAGATAATTTATCAGGAGAACCACGCCGAGGTGGTTCATATAAATAGATACCATTTGCATCGTAATCTTCATGTAAATTTACCGCGAGAGAGAATCTTATTCCAGCGGTCCTTTTAATAACTTCTGTGATAACAGAGGAATCTTCCTTATCCCATTGTCTGTTGAGATCTCTGCTCTGTGAATCAAAACGGCTATTTTCCATTAATCCCCACGGGTTAAAGCAGGGATAAATAACAACAGGAATTTCCTTCAATAAATCCTTTCTACTCTCAGCCCAGGAGAGAAGGGCTTCCGTCCCTGCCGGTTCATCTCCATGAATTCCGGCAGATATGTAAATACCTCGGTTGTAATCTTGGTGTTCTGAGGCTACCTCATAACAGGGAAAATGGTCGACTTCTGTAAACTTCCTAAGTTTAAGACCGGTTTGCTTGGACAATATTCGCCATCTTTTGATGAGAAACTTGTAATCATGACAATTCCCGCCTGAACCCATTACAAATTGAAAATTTGAATAAAAACTTTTCTATCAACACAAATTCGCATTAAAGTATTTTCTGCAAAGTAGACGCCATGCTATTATCAAGAAAGCAGTAAGGGGTATTCCAAAAATCATACCTAAAATTCCGCCCAAGGCTGTACCCCAAAAGAAAATAGAAACAATCACAACCACAGGATGTAACCCAGTTTGTTGCCCCATAATCTTAGGCGTAAGGTAATAGCTTTCTAATAGTTGAACCAAGAGGAATGAAACTCCGCATCCGATTAATATGTTCCATTGTCCGGATTCTGCAATGCCTGCAGGTTGGAGATAAGCGACTACCAAAGTGGTTAGAATTCCTACGATTGACCCCAGATATGGAACAATATTGAGAAGTCCAAAAAGCAATCCCAAAGCAATTCCAAACTTCAGACCGCTTAAACTAAACCCAATTGCATACCCAACTCCCATTAATAATCCAATGACTAATTGACCCCGGAAAAAAGCTACTAAAATACCCACAAATTCTCGCAGTAAAAAGACAATATCATCTCGAAGTGATTCTGAAAGAAAGTTTAATTCATTATCAAGATCATCAATTAGGTTACGATTGGATCCAAGAAAATAGAATAAATAAATCGGTATAATTGCAAGGTAAGTAATTTTAGCAAAAAAGCCCATCAAGCCAGACCAAGCTGATTTAAGAACTTCAGCTGATTTCTCGGCAATTTTTTCGCCTTGGCCTCCGATTGATTCAACCGCACGATTCTTCATTTCAAGTTTCTTTCGCTCTAAATACTGTGTTCTTTGTTCCTCTCCTTCGAAATCAAAAAATACAATTCGTTCCTCCGCATCCAATCCCTGAACGATCATCCTATGTTCCTGCGATAATGATTGGACTGTATCTAACTGTGCGGAGTCTAAACCTTCCAAGGAAGATTGCTTATCTTTTCCAAGTAATTCATGCCAATAGTTTTTGAAGTTTTGAAAATGTTCAGCGAGTGCGTCCC
>JAOFOL010000029.1 GCA_028042835.1 Opitutales bacterium
ATTTTAAGTCATATTAAATAAATTTTTACGATTACACATTATGAGAGAACAAGTTTATTCACTTTCTGATTCTGCATCCAATAGCTTACCTGCAGAACGAGCAGCCTTCATTCGGCGTACCTATTCCCATCTTGCAGTAGCACTACTACTTTTTACGGGCCTTCTATATTATTTTGTAAACGCTCCGTTCGCGGCTAATTTAGCTTCTAGCATGACTGGAGGTATGAATTGGTTTATCGTGTTAGGTCTTTTTATGGGAGTCAGTTACCTTGCCAATAAATTAGCAACCTCGGGAGGTCCTGAGCAGATGCAGTATCTGGGGCTTGGATTGTTTATTATTGCCGAAGCCATTGTTTTTTTGCCCCTGCTTTTTATTGCTACCCACTTTGGGGGTGAAGGGCTAATACCCACTGCCGGGTTGATGACTCTCCTTCTAGTTGGAGGGATAACTGCCACTGTTTTTATTACAAAAAAAGATTTCTCTTTTATGGGGAGCATGCTTTCAATGGGCGGTTTTGTTGCCCTTGGGTTCATCGCTTGCAGCATGATTTTCGGTTTTTCCCTAGGATTGATCTTCTCTGCGGTGATGATTTTATTTGCTGGAGGATCCGTTCTTTATTCAACATCTAATGTCCTTCACAAGTACCGTACGGACCAGCATGTGGCTGCTTCTCTTTCCTTGTTTGCTTCAGTTGCTCTTCTGTTTTATTACATCTTGCAGTTTTTAATGAGCTTTGCTGGTGGAGGAGATGATTAATCTAGCCAGATATAGCCCATGGTTCGGGATCTTCTTCGATAAACTTTTCACGAAGTCCGCTCAGTGCGGACTTCGCTGTTTTTGGTGACCAGTCTGGGTGTGAAATTGTCGGATTTAAATCAAGTAAAGGGTATAGCACAAAATCCCGCTCCAGTATGCTTGGATGTGGTAGCACAAGTTCCTTGTTTTGCATTGAGATGTCATCGTAAAGTAGTAGATCCAGGTCAATGATTCTCGGTCCATTTTGGCAAATAACTTTTTTTCCGAGATTTTTTTCTGTTTCCTGTAAGTTTCTAAGTAAAGATAAGGGTTTGAGGTCGGTTGAAATTCTTACCGCAGCGTTAAGAAAAGGAGGTTGGTTTGAGAGACCAAAGGGAGCGGATCGGTAAAGCCTCGAGCAGGAAACCAGTTCAGCGTATTTTCGAATGTATGAGAGACTTTTGTTAAATGTGGCCAGAGGGTCTCCCAGGTTTGCCCCTAGTCCCAAATAAATATCAGCACTCAACTTCTACTCGAATTTGTCTAAGCCCCAGTTTTTTGACATACCGAGGTTTATCCACGGATAAGCGAACCCGTTGAGCCCCAAATTTCCCCTTTAAATCTTCTGCAAGCAGAGAAGCATACTTCTCAAGAGTTTTACCATCATAGGATTGTGAGAAATCTCGTGTATGATCAACAATGTTACGATAATCAATTCCGTCTTCGACTTCATCAGTTTTCGCGACTTTTGAAAAATCGTGTTCAATTTCGACCGATAATAAAAGATCCTGCGGGGCATAGAGTTCCTCTTCGAGGAGACCAATTCGAACCATGACTTCAATGCCTTCGAGTAAAATTTTGCCCATATGTTACCTTCTATTCACTTTCAGCATCAGTTGCGAGTTCCTTTGCGACCTGAATGGCTTGCACGGTTTCTGAAACATCGTGAACGCGGATAATTTCAACCCCTTTTGCAACGGCATCTATGGCGGAGGCGATGGAACCCCCCAGTCTTTTTACCGGATCTGGGGCATCACAAAGATGATCAATCCATGATTTTCGGGATGAACCGAGCAAGACTCCCCATGACTCATCCTGAAAGGCATGAATATTTCTCATTATTTCTAGATTATGGACAAGCTTTTTGCCAAATCCAATGCCTGGATCTATCCAGATACGTGGAAGACCAAAACTTTCAAAGAAATCTTTTTTCTCAAGAAAGTAGTTACTTATTTCGTGAGTTACATTCATGTAGGATGGTTCTTCTTGCATTGATATAGGTATGCCTTTTGAGTGCATGGCTATGTAACCCGCGGAGTGTTTTTGTGCTAAAGATAGAAGTTCTTCATTACCTCCAGAAACATCGTTAATCAGATGTGCTCCTGCTTCCAGTGCTAGTTCGGCTACTTTCTGTTTTGTGGTATCGATAGATATAATAAACTGATCTTTAGCTAGAGATTCCACAACCGGTATTACCCTTTCTACCTCTTCCTCTGTTGAGATTGATTCACTACCAGGGCGGGTACTTTCTCCTCCGATATCAATAATCTGAGCACCTTGCTTGGCCATTTCCTGTGCTTGATTGACTGCTGACTCAAGGCTGGTGAATTTACCTCCATCGCTAAATGAATCGGGGGTAACATTGAGGATTCCCATACATGCCGGGTAATCCAACGTAAATGGTTGTCCGTTAAAGAAATAGTTAGGCACCAGCAGTCTGAAGGATTTCTTCGTAGAATGTTCTTATTTTAGTAAAGGTATCGTTACTTACAGAAGACCAGCCAAGTTCAGGAAGAGAGGTGAGTGGTGCAATTCCTCTACCTGTTCCACAAAGAAGGATTTCAGTAAAAGAAGAAATTTCCTGATCTTGTGGTATACCTCGAGTGATCGAGAAATTGTCCCGAAGTTGGGGGAGTAGTTTTTGTAAAATGATTCCGTTTAAGACCCATTTATCTGGAATTAAAAGTTGATTGTTCTGAACAAAAATTAGATTGGAGGTTGCCGTTTCCCTAATGTCATTTTCTTTTGGATCATTAATTATCCAGTCTTCTCTTTCAATGTCTAATTCTTGCAGGGTTCCATAGAGGTTTTTTTCGATTGTTGATTTTACAGTAGGTTCTGGCCTTCGATAATGCAAAAGCCATCCTTCGACTGGGTTGCCGTCACTGGAAGCGGGGCGAGACGAATAACCGATCGAGTCTTCGAAGAGGCATATTCGAAGTAGTCCATGATCAGGATCTACTTCTGATAGAAAACCTATCATTATTTCCTCTATTTCTTCTAATGTGGGAATCCAGGGAAGACCGATCTTTTCGGCTGATTCCCTAAGTCTGGTAAGATAATCCTCGCAAAAAGGAGTTTTTCGATCAGTCATGACCCGAAGAGTAGTAAATACTCCGGGCAGGCCCCACGGCTTAGGATGATCGATGGGCTTTCCATCTTTGTTCCATGCTTTCATGAAGAATATTAGATATTATCTTGTTACCTTCCTTTGATAGAAAGGATTCAGGATGATACTGCAAGCCAAAGAGTTTTAGCTTCAGGTTTTCAAAGGATAAGGGAACATTCCTTATGGGGTCATTCGAGGTAATCTTAAATTCCGGTGAAAGATCCTTAAGAGTATTCGAATCAATTTGTAAGGAATGATATCGACCAACTTTAACTGGAGTGGCAACACCCCTATAAGTGACCGATTTTTTGTTCACCATAATCTCACTTTCTACGCCATGCAAAACCTGATTTTGACGAATAATTTTCGAACCTTCCTGTTCCAGGATAAGTTGAAAGCCGAGGCATATTCCAAGCATGGGAATCTTACCTTTCATTTCTTGATAAATTGCTTGAGATTCAGGATAATCTCCAGGGCACCCTGGACCAGGTGAAAAGACTAAAATCTTACTTGCCTGAATATCTGCAAAAGAGATTGATTTACGATCAATAACCTGAACTTTATCAAATTCGGCCAAAAGATGCTCAAGATTCCTTGTAAATGAATCCCGATGGTCTAAAATTGTTATCATTTTAGCAGGTCAAGCAGGGCTTGTGCTTTGGTTTGGTTCTCTTTAAATTCATATTCCGGTGTTGAATTCACCACTATACCTCCACCCGCTTGGGTGTAGCAATGATCCCCCAGAATAAGCATTGCCCGAATAATCAAATTTAGTTGAATATCACCGTTGTCGGCAATCGAGCCAAAACTTCCAGTGTACGGGCCTCGGAAGCATGGTTCTAACTGATCGATCCATTGCATAGTTCTTACTTTTGGGCAACCTGTGATGCTACCCCCGGGAAGCATTGCTTGTACAATATTTCTTAGGCTAATTCCTTTTTTAAGCCGACCGGTAATCGTTGATACCAAATGGTGTAAGTGGGAATAGCTTTCTACTTCCCTGAATTTTCTTATTTCTACAGTTCCTTGTTCACAAATGGTGGATAGGTCGTTTCTCTCAAGGTCAACCAGCATGTTATGTTCAGCGACTTCCTTTGGGTCCTGTAAGAATCTCTCTATGACCGAACCGTCAAAGCTGCTATCCTTTCTTTGGTAAGTTCCACCAATCGGCCGGGTGGTAATCTTTCGGCCTTCTTTTTGGATAATAGTTTCGGGTGAACAGCTAACAATCGCAAAAGAGGGGGTTTGTAGAAGAAATGCTTCGGGAGCGGGATTACTTTTATGCAGTTTTCCAAATGCAGCCAAAGGATTTAATCGAGTTGGGGCATCGAAACGTTGGGATATTTTTATTTGATAGGTTTCTCCATCCAGAATAGCTTCCCGTGCTTTTTTAAATATACTCTCGTATTCTTTGAAATTTAAATTACAGGTTGGGGGATTTTGTGGATTGGCTAACGCAGAGGGAATGATGGTTTGTCCCAAAATTTTTTTAATTTCTTTTTCCCTAACCTCATCTGTAGATTCAATAATGGTATTTTCAGATTCAAGCCGAATAATACTTTGAGGGCGACCAAACCATATAGGAGGAAGATCAAGATCGCGGGGAGCCTTCAATGATACTCCAAATTGGGAACCTAAAAACTCGTAACCAAAAAAGCCTACCCAACCAGAAAAGGATAAACCTGTTGGACTCGAGAAGTCTTCAAACTTTTCCCAAATATTTGTGCCTTCAGGAGATTCCAATGAAAATGATTCCTCGAAATCAAAATATATTACTAAGTCTTGAGTGGAGGGACCAACTGTCTGAATTGCAAGGTGATTTGCATGCAAATTTGATAACTGCTCGATAAGTATCCTATGCCTAAGTTTGATCATGGGAGAAGGTCGAGAAGTTGCGTAAAGGAAGAAATATGATTCTCTTTTCCTGAAGGTTTACCGTATAGGATAGGGTGCCAACCAACCAGCTTTGCTCCCATATAATCTCGGGAGTAACTGTCACCAAGGTGCATGATTTTTTCGGATGTAACCCCTAGGGTTGCTTCCACATTCCTGAATAGTTGCACCTCCGGCTTTTCATATCCAATTTCAGCAGAAATAAAGATGTGATCGAATAAATGGTCGATATTTAGATCTTTAAGTACATTCCGAAGTCGGGAATCGTTGTTTGAAAGAACGGCTAAGCGGTACCCTCGTTCTTTAAGTGTGGATAATGTGTTTGCAGCATGATCTGCCATCCTCCAGGGTTCTCCACTAGCAAATAATTCCCAGAGTTCTTCAAATAAAGATGAATTGGAAGATTCGGAAGTGAAGGGTTGGAAGGTAAGTTCGACAACCTTTCTCCAAAATTCTTTTTCATTTCCCTTCAGGCTGTGACTTGTTTTCTGAGCTTGGATAAATGCGTGGCTAAATTGGGACTCAAGATCCTGATCCTTTACATTGATGCCTCTATTTCGGGCGGTTCGTCCATACACAGCACCAACAGAAGGCCAGGGCTTTAAGAGAGTTCCTGCCGCGTCAACTGTGAGTAAAGAGATTTGAGACATAAATATTGAAGGGAGTAGGAATTTTAGAAATTGGTGATGGCCAAAAAATATGCGATTAAAGAGTGAATCTTATGAAAGACCATAAATGATGCGAGTTTTAACAAGTGGAACTGGTTTTGTATGTCTGCTTTTGGGCGCCCTGTTTCTGGCCCTTTGCAACCCAGGTCTTGGAGCAAAAGGAAGCCATTTGAACCCTGAGTATTTCTCCGAAATTTTAGTGGTCTTCATTTTTCTAATTCAAGGAATGCGGATTAAGATCACAAGTTTATCCGTTATTTTAAGAAAGCCTGTAGGTAGCCTTGCCTTACAGATCGGCCTTGTTTTTCTTCCGATTCTAGGGTTAAAAGTAGCTTGGTTCTGCGGTCTAGTAAGCGAAGAATTGTATGGCCCTTTATTCTTTGCCGCCATCTTGCCAACGACTATAACAAGTTGTGTCGTTTACACTGGAAATGTTCAAGGCAATGGAGACTATGCCCTGGGGCATGCAACCTTCTCCAATTTGATTGCCCCGTTTTCTGTGCCAATTCTTTGGGCTAGTTCAGATTCGCTTAGTCTTTCCTCATACTTGCAGATTTTTAATATAATCAGTCTGGTGATTGTTCCCTGTTTTCTTGGATGGTTGTCCGTTCGAATATTTCCAAGAGTTCGATCATTAATGCGAGCTGATTGGCTAGGTGGTTTGCCTATGTTCGCGATCGTTATTCTGGTATACCATAGTCTTTGTGATGGTATTTCCATTCTTGGGTATCCTCTTTTTGGTAAAGAAGTATGGAGGGTCTTTCCCGCCTCTCTGCTTTTTGTTCTATTGATTCACCTTTCTGGGTGGTTGGTTGCAGGGAGGTGGTCTAAAAGTAGAGACATTCATGTGGCTCAATTCTTTTGTTTATCCCAAAAATCCCTAGCCACGGGTATTCCCCTAGCTTCGATTCTCTTTGCTGGACTGGGAGATAATCTTCTCCGAATGACAATGCCATTATTTTGTATTCATTTTTTGCAATTGATACTGGGAGCAGCTTTATTTCAGCCTGTAAGAAAATGGGTAGCGGGTGAGGATATGTCTAAATAATGTATTTGGGGTTGATACCTCATCGATTTTAGATGATGAAAAGAATGTGATTTGTAAGAACTTTAAGGATAAGGAGAAAATGCGCCGTGCGGGTTGTACCGCGGCTACCATTTTAGATCGTCTTTGTGCTTTTGTCCGGCCTGGGATGAATACGCATGAGATTGATGAAGAGGGTGGTTCCATGATGCGTGATTTTGGTGTCAAAAGTGCCTGTAAAGGATACCGCTCGGGGAACCGAATCTTTCCTTCCTTCACCTGCTTGTCGGTCAATGATGAAGTTGTCCACGGAATAGGACTGACTGATCGAGTCCTGCAGGAAGGGGATGTACTTTCTGTGGATATCTGTATCCGAGAAAATGGAGTAATTGGAGATAATTGCCGAACTATTCCTGTTGGTGTAGTAAGTCCAGAAGTGGATCGACTACTAAGGATCACTGAAGAATCTCTATATGTGGGTTTAAGGGAAGCTTTGCATAAAAAACGGGTCGGAGATGTTTCACAGGCGGTCCAGAAGCATGTCGAAGATGCTGGCTTTGCCGTAATCACAAATTTTGTGGGTCATGGCGTGGGTCGAACTTTGCATGAAGAGCCCCAGATTCCCAATTTTGGGAAGGCTGGAACCGGTCCCCAATTTCGAAAGGGAATGGCTATCTGTATTGAGCCAATGGTAAATATGAAAAATCCCCAAATAAGGATGGCGAAGGATGGATGGACTGCCCTTGCGGTGGATGGTATGCCATCGGCACATTTTGAACATACTCTTTTGGTAGACGAGGGTTACCCTGAAATTTTAACAATTCCCGAAGGTGAAGGCAGTGCTGAAGAATATTTTAATTCCAAAATAGCAGGCGTAGTTGCCTAGTTCTAGAAATTATGCTCAAGAAAATTGCAGAAAGCGTTTTTAGTTTTGATATCGAATGGATACCTGACCCCCAGTCTGCCGAAATTCTTCATCAATCTCCGAAGGCAAACGGACCTTCCGATGAGGCTAAGGTTTCTTTTGAAGCTTTGTGGGCGTCCGCCCGTAAAGCAGATGACCCTGAGGATTTCCAACCCTATTTAAAAACAATCCTTTGCCGGATTGTTTCAATATCTGGAATTTTACGGGACTGCCCCAGGGGTGGAGAACCCGTTTTGAAACTGGTTTCCTTACCTACGGACCCCACTAATTCTGAAAAATCAGCTGAAAAAGTCATTCTTACCAGTTTTTTAAAATCTGTGGGTCGAAGAAAGCCGCAACTTGTTGGATACAATTCTTCGCAGGCTGATGTTCCGATAATCATTCAGCGGTCGATCGTTAATGGACTGCCAGGCTTTGGGTTTTCGGACCGTCCCGGCAAACCTTGGGAAGGTGTCGATTATTTTGACGCAAGGAATTCAGACTATAACATCGATCTTGCGGATGGTCTGGGGCAATTTCGGGACCGACCATCGCTTCACCAGGCTGCAACTTTAAGTGGGATTCCTGGTAAAATTGATGTAAGCGGTGATTCTGTAGCCCAGATGTGGCTAGATGATCAACTTCCTGAAATTCTTGCTTACAATGAATTCGATGCTTTTACTACTCATCTTCTCTGGGCAAGAATGGCTCATTTCTCAGGTTTGCTAAGTAGTAGCGGCTATGAACGTGAGCAGGATTTGGTTAGAGAATTACTCGAATCAGAAATTGCGAATGGAAAAGACCATTTAGTACGATTTGTAAATGATTGGGATCGATTACTTTCAATCACTGGACAATAATTAAATTGTGTGTCGCTATATTTTAATTGTCCAAAGTCTATTTACATGGTGCAAACATAAGTTTGTCTACGGAAGACTACACCACATATTAATTATTCAATGACCAAAGAAAAAAAAGCCCAAGACGCGTTAGCTCGTCTCAATGAAACGCGCAACAGCCTGATGCGGGAAATTCGCAAAGGTATAATCGGCCAAGATGAAGTAATTGAACAGCTTCTTATCACCTTGTTGGCCAGAGGACATTGCTTATTGACTGGTATTCCTGGGCTAGGAAAAACTCTACTTGTTAAGACCCTGGCAAAATGTTTAAGTTTGGGATTTAAGAGAATCCAATTCACTCCAGATTTAATGCCAGCTGATGTAGTTGGATCTGAGGTTGTGGATGAAGACCCTGCAACAGGTAAGAAGGCTTTTCGCTTTGCTCCTGGACCCATTTTTTCGAATGTGGTGCTTGCAGATGAAATTAACCGCACGCCGCCCAAGACCCAAGCGTCTCTACTGGAGGCAATGGAAGAGAGGCAAGTTACCGTCTCCGGTGAGACAAGACCACTCGATGTTCCTTTTTTTGTACTCGCCACTCAGAATCCTATAGAACTTGAAGGCACCTATCCTTTACCCGAGGCACAGCTTGATCGGTTTCTTCTTAATCCCGTTATTGATTATCTTTCCCTAGAAGATGAAATAAAAATGGTTGGCGAGACAACTGGCGTCCAGGGAGATGAAGCTCAATCGGTCCTAACCGGAGAAGATATTTTACAACTTCAGGATTTAACCCGCCAGATTCCAGCTCCTGAAACGGTGGTTTCGTATGCAGTCGGTTTGGCATCAGCGTCACGCCCAAAGTCGAATGCATGTGACGAGTGGACAAGTAAAAGGGTTAAGTGGGGGGCCGGGTCCCGGGCATCGCAAGCCTTGATTTTGGCTGCCAAAGCGCGCGCCATGCTGGATGGTCGTCCTAATGCATCCTGCGAAGATGTAAAGGTGATGGCCAAAAGTGGACTGAGGCATCGAATTTTACCCAGTTTTTTTGCTGAATCAGAAGGCTTAAGCTCAGACGATATTATTGATCATCTTCTAGAGAGCGTAGAATCTTAAGATTTCCCTGGTGGTAGCTTCTGCAGATAAAGACTTACTTAAGTCTTCACATCTCAGCAAAATTGCTGATTTCAGACTTCTTGCGAAAGTGGTGGTAGATGGAGGAATGCCAGGGATCCATCGTAGTCTTCGTCAGGGCAGGGGTAATGAATTTTTTCAATACCGGCCTTACAATCCTGGTGATGATCTTAAAGTCGTTGATTGGAAAGTGTATGCTAAAAGAGAGGAACTCGTTGCCAAAACATTCCAGGAGGATACAAATTTCAACTTATTTTTGGTCCTAGATACCAGTGCATCAATGGGCTACCAGGGGGCTAACGCAAGTTGTACAAAACTTCATTATGCATCCATGTTGGCCGCCTGTTTCGCTTACATCGGCTTCAAGCAGGGAGATCGGGTTGGGCTCTTTGCTTACGGGGAGGAGGTTCAGGAATGGATTCGGCCAGCAAGTGGACATTCCCATTTTGGGCGAATCGTAAATGCAATTACGAGACTGGAGGCAAGTGGAGTAAATAAACATGAAACTGCGTGGGATCAATTGGTTGGGAATATGCCAGGTCGCTCAATGGTGGTGTTTCTATCAGATTTTTTAGAAGCGGAAGAACTTCTTCCAGAAAGGTTAAAATTTGCCCTTTCTTCCAGATATGAAGCTCTTTGTCTGCAGGTTTTAGACCGCGAAGAAATGGAGCTGCCAAAAGGAGATGCGTTACGATTTGTTGAAATGGAAGGTGGGCGGGAAGTATCAACATCCCCCGAGGTAATAAAACATGAGTACCTTCGGAAAATGAACCATTTTAAAGAAGTCCTGGCTCGTAACCTTGCTGGGGTTTCAGCTGAGTTCGAATGTTTGTTCAGTGATCAAAATCTCGGGCATGCCTTAAGACGATTTCTTGGTTTGCGAAACCGCAATATGTAATGATTGAGTTCGGTCAACCCGCTGCCTTTTGGACAGGTCTAGCTGTTGGATTACCAATCCTTGCCCACATGGCATATCGGCGAATTACGGATCGCCATGAATTTACATCCATTCGTTTCATCACTGTTTCTCAGATTCCACGAACTGGACGAAGGACTCCTACAGATATTGCTCTTCTTTTGCTCAGGATTCTCCTTTTTTTAGTTATCATGTTTCTTCTGGCTGATCCTTATTGGTCATCTCCAGGTTCTCCCACAAAAGATGCGGTTGATGAAGAAATCCTCATTGCGATTGATTTAAGCCCGAGTATGGGAGGGTGGAATGCGATGAAGGAGGTAAAGATTGAAGCATCTAAGATTATTGAAGGTACAGATTCAAGGATAGGGGTGATTGCGTTTGGTCAAACCTCTGTATTGGAATGGCCAATGGGAACCAATAAGAACGAGCTATTGGATAAAGTCGGGGGATTGGTCCATGGATGGGGTAGTGGAGATGCACAAGTTTTGCTTGATCGGGTCGATCGGATATTCGGAGAGAATGCTCTGCAGAAGAAACTGATTGTAATAAGTGATTTTCAACGTGGAGATTGGCAAAGTGTGGATTTTGACTTGTCCAAGAAAAATATCCAACTAGAAGTTATCCGTGTAGGCAGTGGAGAAAGTGAGACTTTTCGTTTCAATAACCAAAGTATTGCAGATGTAAAAGTTGTTCCAGCAGGTCCAGAGAAAGTCCGAGTCTGGTCTGTCGTACGCAACTGGTCTCAATTAAAAAAATTATTCTTTGTAGAACTTGTGATAGGAGGAGAAGTTCAGGGAAGGCAAGCAGTTGAGATTCCTTCAGGGAGCTCTCAACAAGTTCAGTTTATTGTTCCTTCTTCAGAAGTTTCTCAAGCAAAGATTCGCTTAGACAGCAATGATTCTCTTGCGTTGGATAATCAAAGAACTGTTTGGCTTAAGGCTCCACCCCCCAAGCAATTTGGTTTTTGGCAGGATAGTGATCTAGACGAAGCCACTCGGAGTGAGAAAAATTTTCTTAAGACGGCAGTCGAAAGTGCTGGAGATAATGGTTGGAATCGTTGGGAGGAAAGTGCTGATAATGCTGATGGATTACGCATGGCATACGAAGATTCAAAACTTGAATTGCTTATGGTTTTGGGTCTTAGCCAATGGTTCACTGAAGAGGGGCTGGCCGAACCATTAAGTACATACCTGAAAAGCGGGGGAGTCGTTATTTTGACACCAAGCGAAATCTTTAGCGAGACGGCTTCAATTATTCGGGAAGCAAATTGGTTTAAGTTTTCTTTTATTCGGGTAGCGGGTGGAGCGAGTGCCGTGCGAAATCCTTTTCGAATTGGTGCCCTCGAAGAAGGTTCCAAATTATCAGATACCTTTTCAGGGAAATCTGCTCGCGACCTTTATCTAACTGCCTTTCGGAAATTTGGAATCTTGAACGGGGTTGACGATACAACCGATATTGCACTGCGTGATCGTGAGGGAAGACCACTTTCTTTATCCAAGAGTTTTGCATCGGGGGGCAGACTTATTTTCTTTCCTTTTCGCTTGAACACATCTTGGTCCGATTTACCTCTACGAACATCCTTTCTTCCCTTGTTGATGGAATTAATTCGCAAGGAAAATGGAGAGGATCAGGCGTGGCCAATTTTAGAACCAGGTGAACAGTTTGGAGCCGGTGAACAACCGTTTGTTGCTGAAAAGCCGGGAGTATATCGACATGGTGGTAAATGGATTGAAGTGGTTTTTCCATCTGCGGAATCAGTTGTTGATACTGTAACAGATGATGAGATACTTAACAGGTTAAGCCAGGCTGTAATCTCGGAGAAGAATAGTGAGGGTGTGGACAGTGCATCGATTAATAAAGATAAGAATTCTCTTTGGTTGTGGTTTGCAATCATAGCAGCCACCTTATTGACTATTGAAATGATTTGGTCTCGTCCGATTCAATCCGTTCAAAATAAAAAAGGAGTATCAAATGCCTGAGTTTATTCGAATATTACACAAAGAATCTTGGCTTTTTGTGGTTTCCCAATGTGTACTAGCCCTGGTTGTTGGATTACTTAGCTGGCCGGTGGTTATATGGTTCATTGACATCTATGACTTATACTCTCCTATCTTGGAAAAAGATTCTATGCAGTGGGTTGTTTTTGCCAGTGTGCTATCGGTGACCGTCTGTTTGGTCCTGATTGGTCGGTCACTAGTCAAAAAGCCTAAGCCTGCAGATATTGCAAAAGAAGTTGAACGGGCTAATCCTCAACTTAATGATTTGCTTAATTGTGCAGTCGAGCTCGAGCGTAAATCAAAGAAGACTGAGCTTTCCTTCATGGAAAAAAGAGTTCTCGAGACCACGGAAAAAGAAGCTTTTTCGATCGCTTGGGGTAAAGGTACCCGACCCAATTCTTTATACTGGATTTCGGTACTGATTGGTCTAGGAGTTGGGACAGGGTTGGCAGTATGGGGCACAGGGAGAAGTCCAGTGATAAAGGCTTTCGATTTTCTGTCGGATGAACCTGGGCTTATGGTTTCCACTACTTTAACGGGTTCACTGGATCAAGAAGCAGGGCCTGCAAGTAATGAGTTTACCCGTGGTTCAGATGTATCGATTTTCGCCGATATAATTCGAGGTCATCGCGGGAAGAAAACAGCGACGATTCAGTTTGGTCAAAATAATCGAGATAATGTTATCGAAATGTTGGAGACTCCAATAATTGGTCGCTTCGAATTTGTGGTGCCTGCAATCAAAGAAATTTTCAAATACCGGGTAATAACTCCTTCCCTCAATACCGACTGGCATTCAATTACTCCTTACGATCCACCGGCATTGAAAATTGCCCATTGGAAAGTTACTCCTCCATCCTATCTTAAAATCGAACCATTTACACATGAGGGCTTTGGTTATGCCAAAGTTCCTGAGGGTAGCGGTGTTGAATTGGCAGTCGAGATAGAGTCGTTACCCAAAAATGTTGGAGCCTACCTTTTCTCGACGGAAGGAAATTTTAGTTTAGAAAGAAATCAGACTTTTTTTACTTATAATTTTACCCTTAATAAGGAATGGAAAGGGCACCTTGAACTTTCAGATTTAGATAAACCAGGAAGAGCACCCGTAGTGTTCGATGATTTAATAATCGCTCCTATTCCTGATGAACCTCCTTTGGTTGAAATTACCGAACCGGCAAAGGACTTGCAATTGGCTGCAGACGCCACTTTTTTGGTGGAAGTTTTTGCATCGGATGACCATGCAGTATCAGATGTAAGAATGCGAATCGAGCACGCTGGAGACAGTGAGGAGGAAACTATATTTGTTGATCCTGTAGAAAAAGAAAAGCGTTTAACTTATGTTTTCGACCTGAGTGAACGGGCCTTAGCAGTAGGTGATGTTTTAACTTACATGGCTCTTGCCTCTGATAATAAAGAGCCGGAAAGTCAAATTGCACGATCTGAGATTTATTTTATCGAGGTTCTTCCTCCTGAAGGAAATTCAACCGATACGGAAGGTGGAGATATGGATGGTGAAACCAAGGAAATCCCTGTTCGTGATTTCATTAATAAAACAAAAAAAATAATCCGCTCAACTTATGATGCACTTATCGAAACTGCTCAAATTAAGAGAGAAAGGCTTTCGATCGCACTGTCATCTGATGCTCTGGGGTTAAAGCATGAGATGACCAAGGTCTACGATGAAAACGAGGGGGAATTTCCGATTGTGGATGGGATTGATCTTGGGGAGCTTTTAAATGAAGCAACTTACCATATTGAACAAACTGAAATATATGCAGGAGATTTAATGCTGCAGGAATCACTTGAACCTTCAGGAAAAACCCTTCGCAAGTTGGTCCAACTTTATGCGTTGATGCAAAAAATGCAGAAACAAAAATCTAAAGGGAAGGGTAAACCAAGTGAAGAGGAAGAAACTGCTAACGAAGATCAGGAATCACAGGAGGGGGAAACTGAAAAAGATCCATCGGAAGAATTAAGAGATTTGGCCAAAGATTTAGATAAACTGAAAGAAATGCAGGGCCGTCAAAAAGGTCTTAACAGAGAAATGGGGCGTCTAGCGGAAGCGGGAGTCGAGGGCGATAAAAACAAGGAAACTTCTAAAAAACAGGAAGATTTACGAAGAGATGTAGAAGGTCTTCGAGATGAATGGTACAAAAAATCTGGTAAACTTGGTGATGTGGCCAGTCTTGATCAGGCAGGAGAGGAGATGAAAGGGGCTGCCGGTAATTTGCGCCGTGATCAACCTCGAGAAGCCCAACCGCAGGGCGAGTTGGCATCCGAAGCTTTGAAAAATGCAATTTCTGAAGTGGAAGGTAAAATGGCTGGAATCGCCGGCGATATGGTGGAGCAACTGGGGCAGCAAGCTGGAGGGTTAGCTAAAGGGCAGAGGCAACTCGCGGATGCGACTGGAAAGGCCCAACTTGGTGATGGTGAAAAGTTAAAAGAATCTCAGGAACAAATTAATGAAATGATTGAAGATTTACTGGAAGAGATTGATCAGACTGCTCGTGCAATGGGTGGCTTTAATGAGAATGCAACCGAAGATTTGTTAAAAGAAGCCCGTGAATCTAGAGAGGGTGGAATTGAGAGGTCTGGAAAACGTGCAGAAAATTCTTTGCTTTATGAAGCCTTTCCACAAGCTGAGAGGGAAGAAGGTAAAGTTGCGGAGAATTTAGAGAAGTTAGAAGAGGGTCTGCAAAATATAGAAAATAAAATTCGAAACCTCGGGAATGGTGCTCTACAAGAATTAGCTGAACGCTTACAGCAAAATCTCGAAGAACTACCTGGCCTCGGTGATGAAGAACTCCGGAGAGAGGCAGAAGAATTAGCCAAGGCTCTAGGCTCTATGCCAAATGCATCGGAAAATGAAAGACTACGAAATATAACTCAGTTTTTTGAGCAGATGGGGTTTAATGAGGAAGCATCTACATCTAAATCAATGGCTGCCGCTGCTATGGCCGAGGCACTTGAGGTTGTAGAGCAGTTTTTCTGGCAGGAAGTTAAGCAAGATCTTTTAAAAAGGAACCTTGAGGCATCCTCTGCTCCAAGTCGCTACAAAAGGCAGGTCGAAGAGTATTTTCGCAGGATAGCGGAGGGCGAGTAAGTATGGGATTTGATTGGCCCGCATCACCTCTTTTATTTGCAGTAATCTTACTTGTTGTGTCTGGAGCTTTTTGGTTTCACGCCAGGAATCTACTGCAAACAACCCCGAAAAAAATAGCGGTTCGTCTGATTACACTTCGCATAGTAGCTCTTGTTTTTTTGTTTATTCTTTTAGTTCGGCCGTTCCTGGAGGAGGAGGATTTGGACGAGAATAAGTTTAGATTACTTACTTTACTGGATTTATCAGAAAGTATGGAAACGAGAGACGATCGCGAGGGTTTGAAAAGAATTGAGTATATTAAACCTCATCTTAGCTCTTCGCAAAATAACTCGTGGATAAATAGGCAGCGAAAAAAGTATGGTAAAGTTGAACTCTTTGGATTTTCTGAAGAGAGAAAGAGAATATTATCCGATAATTGGACGGATGAAGCACTTGGGTCTAAAACTGCCTTGGGTAATGCCTTGTCCCGATCTTTATTGAAATCTGATGAACAGCCTGATTCACCTTTGGGATCCTTGGTGGTATTTTCAGATGGTCGCAACAATCAGGGGAGGAATATTTTAGAAGTAGGAAATGAATTTCGGAGTCGAGGTATCCCTATTAATGTTGTTGGAGTAGGAATAGATCGGCCACAAGGCGACTTGAAGGTAGTTTTTGATGATCGTAACCCCAAGGCCGTGGCAAAAGAAGATTTACTCCTCACAGCGAGGGTGTCGAATGATTTTGCCCAGGAAATTTCCACTAAGGTTAAACTATTGTTAGGAGATCAAGTCCTTGACGAGGTACTTGTCGACATTGCATCCAGTTCTAGCAAAAGTATTTCTTTTGCACCTTTGACTCCAAAAACCGCCGGTATTCGCCGGTATCGAGTCGAAGTAATTCCTCCGGATGGAGATGTTGATTCCGCAAATAATCTGGACACTGTGGTTGTGGAAGTAAAACCACCCCTTCAATTTTCAATTCTTTATTTGTCGAACAAGCCACGTCCACTTTATCCTTTTTTGAAAAGAGCTCTGTCCAAAGAGGAACAATTTGATTTTCAGGCTCTCATCCGCCTGGGAGAAAATGTATTTCATTCTGTCGGAGAAGAATTACCTCCAGTGTATCCAGAAGATGAAGATTTTTGGATGTCCTATGACGCCGTTCTTGCCGATACAGATGTTTTGGAGGAATTGAATGCAACCGTTGCCGCCTCGTTGAAATCTTTTGTACAAAAAAGGGGAGGAGGCTTACTTCTTTTTGGCCCCTTGGAGGAAGCTCGATCGATTTTGGGGGGTGTCGTGCCGGTCAAGTCTGCAGAGCGGGTGGTGCTGAAACAAAATGTTTCATTGAGAACTTTGGAGGAACCCCTTTTTGGACCAGAAGATGATGTTGAAAGCATGAAACCCTTTCTTCCCGGTCGATTGCCTGGATATCTAGTGACTAAAAAGAATCCTGCTTCTCGGGGAGTAGTTGTTGTGCGGGCAAGTGGAGAATCAATCCTTGCTGTGCAAGCATATGGTGCCGGAAAAGTAGCATACTGGGGTTCACCTCATGACTGGCGTCGTTCGCTTCGTGATGAGGATGGAAGTCGCGAGTTTGAACGTTTTTGGCAGGCCCTAACTCAGTGGCTAGGTTCAGGTGGAGAGGAACGGATGAAAGTTGCCGAGACTCAGGTGGAAATTCTCCGGGGCAGTGATGCACTTTTACAGGTCGAAGCCTTGGGTTCTGATTTTGAACCAGCAATGGATGCATTGGTTGAGGCAAAAATTAGTGGACCTGGTAATTTTTCCCAATCTGTACAACTCTACCCGAGAGGTGCGGTTGCCGGGCAGTATGCGGGCGATTTTAGACCAAAAGAACCTGGTGCCTATGAAGTGGAATATAAATTAACATTTCCAGATGGAGAAAAGCTTGAGCAGAGCGGGTTTATTCGCGTAGGCGGATCTGGGCAGGAAACAAAAGATACCTCTTTTGCCGAACGTGATTTAAAAATGTTGGCCAAAATTACTGGAGGGGAGTACCTCCATATTTCTGACCTTCAGTCCGACTGGCAACCCGCGTTTGCAGAGAATCTGCCTACACTCAAAAAAAAGGAATAACTTAGCAGACACTTGGCCGATTTTTATTGCTCTATTTTTGGCAGCAGGGATCGAATGGGTGATGCGTAGACAGGTTGGTCTGCGATGAAGCTTGTTGTATCTATAATTGGCTCTTTATCTGCTCTTTTGATTTTATCCGGGCAAGCACCCTCCTTTGAGCAGAAAGCTGATGATTCCCAAGGCAACCTTGATGCTAATTCCACGGATTCTAATGTCACTGTACTTCCTACTCTGCAGAGATCATCTCAAACAGAGACCATCAAGAAGGCAGAGGTAGATTTAAGGCATGGGAAGGAAGGCGAGCGGGTAGGGGCCGCAAAGTTACTGGGTAAGTATCCAAGTTCCCTGACTTCGAGTATATTGGTTGGATCATTGGACGACCAAAGCGCACTTGTCAGGCGTGCTGCAATGGTTTCTCTTTCAGAACATTTTCTCAATGGATTTCCGCTCTATGATAAATCTCTTGTTGAAAAAATTTTTTCTAAGTTAGGCGACCCTGATGTTGAAGTTAGGCGCGAGGTATCCACGCTAATTCCTCGTTTAGTTAGTCCAATGATGAGAAGTGGCGTAGAGCGAGTCATGGTAAATGGTCGTCCAGTTTACCGAGCATTACCCTCCACCTTGCGACCTGATTTATTGGCTCTGACTCAGCGCTCATTTTTGGACAGTGATGCAATCGTTCGCCAAAATATTCTAAAATATCATACTTATTTGCAGGTTCCGTTACCTCCGGTTACTCTGGAAAAATTACTAAAAGACCAAGATCGAGGAGTTTTGCTTACTGCCCTGGACCGAGTTTCTTACAATGCAAGTCAACCTCGTGTTATTGCACAGATAGAGAAACTTTCTCTTCATGAAGATCGTGGCATCCGATTGAAAATAGTTGATGTGGTTCGCGATTCTAATCGGTATAATACGAAATACCGAAGCATACTTAGGTCGATGACCGAGGATCCGGATCCAGAAGTTACCTCAATGGCAGCAGTTGAATTAGCTCGTTTCGGTGAAAAGATCAAACCTGAGGTAATAGATCGTATAAAAAAATACCTGTTGTCAGCGAGGGGGATGAGCTCTCAAGTAACCACAATCCTCTATGCAGTTTCAGCTATGGGAGTGGATGGTGTTGAGGTGTACAAAGCTCTTACCGGGCACGGTAGCTCGAAGATGAGAACAGTTGCATGGCAGAGATTTCTTAGCCTTTCAAATGGATGGAAGAATCCTGATGGTTGGATTCCGGCATTAATGGATCGAGATCAAGGAGTGAGAACAGCGGTAATCAATACTTTACGCGGAAGAGTGGGGACAATGGGTAAAATATCGATGGGAAAATTGGTTGGCAGTTCCTATGCGGATGTCCGGAAGTTTCTTGCTGAATCTCTTGCGGGTGCAGAGAATGAAGCTGTGTTAGAATACAGTTTTGATCTGCTGATCGATGAAAATTTAAATGTCCGAGCCTCCACCATCCGGTCATTAGGTGTGCGTCGTGAAACTGGTTGGTTGAAAATTATGGAGCGTTCACTTCTTGACGACGAGTATGTGATTCAACGGGCTGCTATGGAGTCATTACTGACTGATCCTGTTCGTGGAATTTTAATTCTTAAGAAATATATTTCTAAAAACCCAGGAGAAAGAATAAGTGCAATGATTCGCATCGAGTTACAACGAGCCGGAATCCAACCATGATGAAATGTTATCAGTTTTACTTTTTATTGATCGTTTTCTTACTAACTAATCGATCTTCGTACTCTCAAAATGCCAACTCTTTAGCTCCTGAGGGAAGTTTGAGAGTAATGCAGTTGATGAAGAACCCGAATGGTGTCCGCCGGTACCCGGATGCTCTTCCCAGTCTTTTACGGATGATGAATGAGCAGACATGGGCAAAGTTTGATACAGATCCATTGTTTATTTCTGAACTTACTGACGAGCGAATTCATGAAAATCCGATTCTTTACATTAATTGTGATGACCAACCTAACCTCGAGTTTTCCCCCGAGGAAAACCAGGCGTTACGAAGATACATGGAATTGGGCGGTTTTGTATACTTGGATGCAGGTATTAAAGCTTCCTTTTTAGGGGCCGACTTAGGTCATAGTTATGCTGCATGGGACGAAAGACCTGAAGTTAAAGAATGGTTTGCGTCGGTGTTTCCAGAAAAAGCATTTATTCCGCTTGATCGAAGTCACGATCTTTTCCGGATTTTTTTTAAAGGTCTTCCGAAAAATTCAGATTTAAAAATTGAGGCTTCTCAAAAAAGATTACCAGAAACTGTGCTGACTTTCGTGGAGCAAGAAAAATGGCCACAGGGAACTTATTCCTTTGTCGGTATGAAAGTTAAAGGCCGATTAGCTTGTATTGCTTCGCCTATATGTGCGATGGGGTGGGGGCAGGATGAATTTGGGCATTGGATTCCCCCGATCTCTTTTCGTATTAGAGAATCGGCTGAAAACTTTGATGAAAACCTAAAACTTGCTTCTTTTGCCGGTGGAACTTTTGAAGTTACTCGAGAAGATGGACTTAAAGATATTATTTATTCACAGCCAGGTCAACGCCCAGTGTGGGTACAGGAGCCAGCTGGGAAGTGGCGTATATTTAAGTATTATTCTGGCGAAGAAATTAGTAACTATGCACATGCTTTTTACGCGCGTTTAGGAATGAATGTGTTTCTTTATGCCTTGCTCAACTAGTCTGTTTTATTAGTTGTTAAGGATGGAAGATTTTTCTTTTCCGGACCCACCGGACCCCAAAGATTTGCCTTGGTGGCGAAGAATACCACCTATGTATTACTGGTGGGCGGCATCCATTGTATTACTCGCAATTGCGTTTGTTTGGTTGCCTTCTCAATGCAGTATGGAAGCGTTCAATCTACCACAAAGCAATAAGGAGGACCTCCAAGGTTTAGACAAAGTAAATCAGGACAAAGACTTAGAGTTTAGGGTTGATGAATTATGGTATAAGATAGATGCGGAGCAGCCATTTGATGGTTTGGCCTTATCCTATCATGAAAATGGAACTCTTCGATCTCAAACTAAGATAAAAGAAGGAAAAGCCTATGGGCTGATTGAAGAATGGGATGAAAATGGGACCAGGCGGGGCACCCAATTTAAAAACGAATTCACGCCAACCGAGTGAACTGGTTACACTCTTTAATATACCCAAGTTTTGCAGTACTTGTGCTTGCGATTCAAATTTTATGCGGAGAACCCACTACCACGCCGGATTCATCTTTTCAGAATGAACTGTTTATTGAAAAGGAAAGGGCCGCATCAAATCTAATTAGGCAGGAACCGGGTTCATTGCGTGGATGGTCGAGTCGTGGAGATATGAGACTTTTTCTCGGTAATTTTGAAGGAGCCAAAGCGGATTACGAGAAAATGGTCGAACTTGACCCAAAGGTTGAGGTTTCCCATTGGCGACTTGGGATTGCCTATTTTTACTTGGAAGAATTTGAAAAGGCAGCCCGACAATTTGAGATTTATCATAATTATGACGCGGTGGACCGCGAAAATGGAATCTGGCGTTTTATGTCGCAATATAGAAGTGACGGTCTTGGAACCGCCCGTAAACGACTGTTGAATTATGAAAAAGATGACCGTCCACCTTATCCTTTGCTTTATGAGATGTTTGCCGGTCGAATGGAACCCGAGTTTTTACTTTCCTCTGTGGAAAAATCCAACTATCCGCCTCGCTATAAAAAACGGGTCCTCTTTCATGCTCATTTGTATGTGGGGATTTATATGGAGATGGTTGAAAAAAAAGCAGATCGGGCATTCATTCTTCTCAAAAAAGCTTTTGAAAATGAATACGGAAGGACTACTGGAACTTACATGTGGCAGGTCGCCAGAATTCATTATATGCAGATGTGTAAGAAAAGGGTACAGTCATTGGAAGGCACACCTCTCCGGGAAAAATAATTCCTCTATTTTTGTTTATGGTTCATTCGGGTGTGAAGAATTGAACCGGCGAGCAGGATGGGGGCGATGAAATTTAGGATAGGAATAACCCATATAATTGCTGAAATATTCCCGTTTATAAAATACTTAGGGATAGGTGCCTTAGAATCTTCCTTGGGAAAACGAAATTCCACAAGCTGTCCATACTCTTTACCAAGCAAGTAACCATTAAGGAGGATTTGTAGAGTTAAGCCAATGGGGGGGATAAACCAACCAAGAATAAAAATAGGAAAAGCGAGTGAATTTAAAAAAAGAGTAAGCAGAAGGATACGAAGAGAAAAGGATAGAGAAGTCAAAAAAGAGGGGGCTTTTTCCCAAGGTATGTCCGGGTAGTGCTTCTGTTGAATAGAGTCTAGAATATCATCGATAAAAATCCCCACGAATGCTCCATGAATACCAGCGAAAAAGAAATAAGATATAATCAAAACGAGTGTGCCACCCATAAATTGGGCAATGCCTCGAAACCAACTCTCTCCTTTTCCGAACCAGGATTGAAGAGTGCTGGAGAAGGTATCGAGAATGCTGTCAAGCAGGGCAACACCAAGTGTTAGGGCCAAAAGTATCGAAAGCAGAGTTAGCAGGGTTGCGAGGGTGAGGGCTTTAAGGATTTTGGCATCTTTGATTTGCCGGAAGGTTTTAATAAAAGAACTAATCATTTCTAGGAAAGAAGGAAAGTTCAGAGGGTAAATGCAAGTTTTTTTCTTTAAAATGAGTTTTCAAGTGGACAAATTTGAATCTTCTTTCGTATATAAAAGAGTGGACAGGATAGATGGGATCAATGGCTGATCATAATTATACGGCGGACAGCATTAAGTCGCTCGATTGGAAAGAGCACATCCGTTTGCGCCCAGGTATGTACATTGGGAAGCTGGGTGATGGTTCTTCTGAGGACGATGGGATTTATGTTTTGCTCAAAGAAGTTCTCGATAATTGCATCGATGAATTCGTTATGGGCTATGGTAAGCAAATTGAAGTTGAGTGCGATGGCCAGGCTGTAAGCGTCAGGGACTTTGGTCGTGGTATACCTTTGGAAAAACTATTGGATTGTTCCTCTAAAATCAATACGGGTGCTAAATACGATTCGGAAGCATTCAAGAAATCCGTTGGTTTAAATGGTGTTGGAATCAAAGCGGTAAATGCTTTGTCTTCAAAGTTTGATATTCAATCATTTCGTGAGGGAGAGACTCGTAGAATTGAGTACGCAAAGGGAGATCCTCAATCTCAGGACAAAAAGAATAAAAAGACCGCAGAAGAGAATGGTACCGTAATTCACTACCTTCCGGATGAGTCGATGTTTAAAAAATACCGCTATCGTAATGAGTTCGTTGAGCGAATGTTACGATATTACAGCTATTTAAATACAGGTTTAACTATTCGTTATAACGGTAAAAGATTTCGCTCGAAGGAAGGACTGAAAGATTTAATGAATGAAAATCTTTCCGAAGATACGCTTTATCCGATTATTCACATTGAAGGTCACGATATTGAAGTGGCTTTTACCCATGTAGAACAGTATGGGGAAGATTATTTTTCTTTTGTCAATGGACAGCATACGACACAGGGAGGAACTCATCAGGCTGCTTTTAGGGAAGCCTTAGTGAAGACAATTCGCGAGTTTACAAAAAAGAATTTTGAAGCTGCTGATATCCGAGGGGGATTAGTTGCTGCGATTAGCGTGAAAGTTCAGGAACCCGTTTTTGAATCCCAAACGAAAACAAAGCTGGGTTCTTTGACTGTTTCTCCAGAGGGAGAAACCATTCGCACATTTGTAGGGAATTTCCTTAAGGAAAAACTAGATAATTTTTTGCACAAGAACCCAGAAACTGCAGATGCCCTGCAAGCAAAAATTCAGCGTAGCGAGCGTGAGCGGAAGGAGTTAAAAGGGATTCAAAAAATTGCTCGAGAACGGGCCAAGAAAAGTAAAGTTCATAATCGGAAGCTTCGTGATTGTCGGGTTCATCTGAATACCAAGGACAAGAATAAGTTTAAAAGTACCCTTTTTATCACTGAGGGGGATTCTGCAAGTGGTTCCATTACAAAAGCCCGGGATGTTCAGTTTCAAGCAGTCTTTAGTCTGAAGGGGAAGCCTCTCAATTCTTTTGGACTTACTCGAAAAGTAGTTTACGAGAATGAAGAATTTAATCTTGTGCAAGCTGCCTTGGGTATTGAGGATGATTTAGAGGATTTACGATATAATCAAGTGGTTATTGCCACAGACGCGGATGTAGACGGTATGCATATTCGTCTATTATTAATAACGTTCTTTCTACAATTTTTCCCTGAACTTATCAGGCAGGGACATTTGTTTGTTCTTCAAACACCGCTTTTTCGGGTCAGAAATAAGAAATCTACACTTTATTGCTATGACGATACCGAAAGGGAAGCCGCGATGAAGACTCTAGGTAAGAACCCGGAGATTACTCGATTTAAAGGTCTTGGTGAGATTTCGCCTGATGAGTTTAAGCACTTTATAAGTGATGATATTCGTCTCGATCCGGTAAAGATTGATGCCCATGAATCGATTAAAGAGATGTTAAAGTTTTTTATGGGTAAAAACACACCTGAAAGACAGGAGTACATTATCCGAAATCTTCGTTTTGAGCATGATCTTGCGGATGAAGCAGGTAATTCAGATCTATCAAATAAAGTGGAAGATAAAGCCTCAGTTGTAAAAGAGGAAAGCACCAGTCCTTCTGAGAAAAACGAGGCTGCATAATTTCTGAATATGGCTGAAGAAGAAAATACGGAAGAAGTCGGGGCTGATGGTCCGGAAAAAGCCAAAGAGCCAACCCCAAGATTTGATCCTGAAGCACTGGGACAGGATTCAGAAGATAAAAATAATGATGATGCAATTTATGTCGACGATATGTACGGCGATTGGTTCCTCGATTATGCATCATATGTCATCCTGGAACGGGCAGTTCCTCACGCAGATGATGGACTGAAACCAGTTCAAAGACGGATCCTTCACTCGATGAAAGAACTCGAGGATGGCAGGTATAATAAGGTGGCCAATATAATTGGTAATACCATGAAGTACCACCCTCACGGAGATGCCTCGATTGGCGATGCAATGATCCAACTTGGTCAAAAAGATCTTCTGATCGATACGCAAGGTAATTGGGGTAATGTTTTGACAGGGGATTCTGCAGCGGCACCACGGTATATTGAAGCTCGACTCACTCCTTTTGCTTTAGAAGTAATTTTTAGTCCGAAAGTGACGAAATGGGTATCTTCTTATGACGGTAGAAATAAAGAGCCGATAACATTTCCGGTTAAATTTCCTGTTCTACTTGCTCAGGGTGCCGAAGGTATCGCAGTTGGTTTATCGACTAAAATTCTCCCCCATAATTTTAATGAAATCCTGGATGCAATGATCGAAGGGTTACGAAAAAATCAAGTAAGTTTACTTCCGGATTTTCCTCAGGGCGGTATAGCTGATTGTACTGATTATAACGGTGGTGCCCGGGGTGGGCGAGTTCGAGTACGGGCAAGGATTGAAAAAGTAAAAAAACACTTACTTAAAATTGTTGAAATTCCTTTTGGGACAACGACAACCAGTCTAATTGATTCAATTTTATCAGCAAATGATAAAAGTAAAATTAAGATCTCCAAAATAGAGGATAATACGGCTGAGTTTGTTGAGATTATGGTTCATCTTCCATCCGCGGTTTCTGCAGAAGATGCCTTGCCCGCTCTTTATGCATTTACGGACTGTGAAGTAAGCTTAGCGCCTAATGCATGCGTTATTCATAATAACCATCCTCAGTTTCTTTCGGTCAATGATTTGGTGAAATCATCTGCGAATTTAACCAGGGAGTTTCTCAGGCAAGAGCTTGAGATTAAATTGGGGGAATTACAGGAGAAATGGCATTTTTCATCTCTTGAAAAGATATTTATTGAAAAGAGAATTTATCGAGATATTGAAAAAGAAGAAACTTGGGAAGGGGTAATTGCCGCAGTCGATAAAGGGCTAAAACCATACCTTGAAATATTTAAGAGAGCAATTGTACAGGATGACATCTTACGTCTTCTGGAAATTAAGATTAAACGGATATCAAAATTCGATTCTTTTCGGGCGGATGAACTGATCAAAGGGATTGAGGATGAAATTGAGGAAGTTGAAGGTCATTTGGCTCAAATTACTCGTTATGCGGTACGCTATCTGAAAGAACTTAAGAAAAAATACGGAAAGGGTAGGGAGCGTAAAACTGAAATTAGCCAGGGTGAGGACGGGCAACTTTTACCTTTTGATAAGATTGTCGCTTCTCAGGTAGTTGTAGCAAATGAGACTTTGTACCTTAACCGAAAAGATGGCTTTGCAGGGTTTGCTTTGAAGAAAGATGAGGTCGTTGAGAAATGCTCCACCTTGGACGATGTGGTCGTGTTTGGGAAAGACGGGGGCATGAAAGTCATGAAAATTGCGGACAAGATGTTTGTCGGTAAATCACCTCTACGGGTTGCCGTTTTTAGAAGAGATGATCAGAAAGTATACAACATGGTTTATCGAGATGGACAGAGTGGGAGGTTGTATGCCAAGAAATTTAAGGTTGGTGGGGTAACCAGAGAAAAAGAATATCCACTTTTTAAGAAGAATTCAAAATCTAGGATCTTTTTCTTTGCTGTGCATGATTCAGAAAAAAAGAATAGTAAGGTCCTTGTTCATATAGATCCTGAATTAAAAAGAGTTCGCGAGAAAGTTATCGAGTTTGATTTCGCATGGCTTGAAATTCAAGGGCGAGGAGTGAAGGGAAGCACACTTACTGCACATAAAGTGGATCGAGTCGTTAATGCGCCCCGTGAGAATCCTGAAGGAGAGGAAGTAGATACTGTGCAAGATGTTCAGGAGAAAAAAAAAGTTATTCAATCGAAGACAACGCCTGAAAAACCAAAAGTTGAGGAACCAAAGAAAATCTCTGTGCCTCCATCGGTAGAGAAAGGAAAAGAGGTAGTATCTGAAATCAAAAAACAGAGTAATGGTGAGATGGGTAAAGATCAGGTAACTTTCGACTTCGAGGGGAATTGAGTTTCTATTTGAACGAGGAAATCTTTCCAAAGTAATTTGATTATGGGAAGGGTAGAAAAAGAAGAAGTTAATAGGAAATTACTCCACATCCTGGCGATAGGTTTACCGGTCTTTATTTTTTATGGATCTTCTTGGTTTACTTTTACCCCTGTATTTACAGTAGTCATTGTATTGGGATTATTTCTGTTTTCTCTCGGTATTGATTTGATAAGACTTTCCGATAATGCCATGCAAACCTGGTTTTTGAATAGGTTTGGTTCGATGCTCCGTCTAGAAGAGAAATCGCAACTAACGGGTGCAACTTACATTATGGCAGGTTCTTTTATATGCAGTTGTATTTCTTTATTAGATGATAGGTATTCTGCAGCAGTCTTTTTATCCTTAACTCTTTTTATTCTTGGTGACGCTGCTGCTGCACTAGTGGGGAAGGCTTATGGGCGAATTAAGATTGGAAAAAAAAGTGTAGAGGGTGCACTTGGTTGCTTTTGTTTATGTTTCTTTCTCTCCTTTTTTATTTTTCCAAATCTTCCGGGCTTCTTAGAAAAATGGAATGGAATTTTTAATTGGAAAGATATGGTAATGATATCTCTTGCAATTACCTTATTAGAATTTTTCCCCTTACGAATTGGTAAGTTTACATTAAACGACAACCTTTATGTACCTGCGGTCGCATCTGTGCTGGTACTTGTTAAGGTTTAAGATTGTTGTTATGGTCGAATGAGGTGAAGTCGTTTGCAAAATTTATCCAAGTCATATTCCTCTCTTGATTTACAGTCAATCAGTTGGAGATTCCCTCGTTCGACGTAATAAATAGCTTTTTGCTGGTAATCATTTCCAATATTAATGGCATCCTCTTTTGACAATTTTGTAAGATAACTTTTCTCCTGATGGGTGCGATTTGGGCTACTTCCCCAAATAGTATGAACAAGATCAATATTTTCAATTTGTTTGCACAATTTGATATCCGAGTACTGGTTTTCTCGTGCAGAAACTTTTTTATCCATTGGATTGTAGGCGGTAATGATTGCGAAACTTGAAGGCAAATTTTTGGGCAATTCATCAAATAAAAATATCGTATTGAAATAGTGTGGGTTCATAAAAAGGTTTGTATGTTGATGATTGATTTTTGATTCTAATAAAGAGAATTCGCCCTCTCGCTAATCATCAACATAGAAAATCCAATGTCTAATTTTTTTTTGTGCCCTCTGCTCTGTCTGACCTTTGTATTCTTTGTATTTCCATCTTCATATTCTTTGGCAAAAAATAAGAGGATAATACGGGTATTAACATACAATGTATGGTACGGGTTTACGAAAGAGAAGGCACGGAAAACAGATTGGTTATCCTATGTGAAATCTTTGAATACTGACATTGTTGCACTTCAGGAATTGAATACATATACAAAAGAAAGACTAGCGGAGGATGCTCGAGCCTTTGGGCATCCTTACTCTGTTTTATTAAATGAAAGTGGATTTTCCACTGGAATTACCTCACGTTTTCCTATCAATGATATAAAAAAAGTTTTTTCAGGATATCACCATGGCATGCTGTCATGTAAGACTGGGGGAATGTATGTTTATGTCGTTCATTTACATCCAGGTCATTGGGAGATCCGCCACCGTGAAATAGATATATTACTCAAGGAAGTA
>JAOFOL010000003.1 GCA_028042835.1 Opitutales bacterium
CCGGGAGTGGGGTCATTATTCGAAAAGATGGCCTGATTGTAACCAATCACCACGTAGCTGGTAAAGCCACCCGTCTAACTTGCCGCCTTTATGATGGTGAAGAAATAATGGCCGATCTCCTCGGTGCTGATGCGATGACAGATCTTGCGGTTCTGAAACTTCGTCTACATGAAAGTAAAAGAGGGACAAAAAAGCTGACAACCGCAACTTTTGCCAACTCCGATCAAGTAAAAGTGGGTGATACATGTTTCGCCATGGGCAGTCCTGCCGGTCTAACTCAATCTGTTACCCGTGGAATTATTTCTAACCTCGCAATGATTTCACCCAATGCAGGCAGCTTTAGACTGGATGGAGAAAATGTTGGCGAGTTGGTCAGATGGTTGGGCCATGATGCGGTAATTTTCCCTGGAAACAGCGGTGGACCACTGGTAAACAAGAATGGAGCTATCATAGGGATTAATGAAGTGGGTATCGGAAGTTTGGGTGGAGCGATCCCTTCTAACTTAGCTAAAGAGGTTTCAAAAGAATTAGCCGAAAAAGGATATGTATCCCGGGCATGGACAGGTCTAGAATGTCAACCCAACCTTGATCTTAACAGTAGTGGTTTGCTTGTATCTGGAGTGATTGATGGATCCCCAGCTGAAAAAGCTGGATTCAAACCCGGAGATATCATCACTCATTTTGGAGAGCAAGCTGTACAGGCCCGGATTCCAGAGGACATACCACTGTTTAATCAAATATCATATGGTGCTGAAATCGGAAAAAACATTCAAGTTAGAGGACTTAGTCATGGAAAAACTAAAAAGTGGAAATTAAAACCAGACCCGAGAGAATCTGCTTTTGCCAAAGAAAAAGAACTAAAAAGTTGGGGGCTCACTGTGCGCAACTTCACTCTGATGTCATCCCTCGAAGCAAGAAGAGAAAATAAAGCAGGTGCCCAGGTTCACTCTGTTGGACGTGGAGGACCTTCATACAGTGCTAAACCGACGCTACTTCGGGGTGATGTTATCACAGGCGTAGACAAATTCAGCATAAACTCTATTTCAGACTTGCTAGATGCATCTCGCAAAATCACTCGGGGCAAAGGCGAACCCATTCCTGTACTGGTCAGATTCGAGAGAGGTCTGGCAAAGCTTCTCACAGTTGTAAAAATTGGCCCGGAAGCTGAAGAAAATCAACCACTGGAAGCGTGGAAGCCATGGGTAGGCATTTCCACGCAAATCTTAACCCGCGACCTATCTGAGATCTTAGGATTACCACTTACCACTCGGGGCATTCGAATTGCACAGGTTTTCCCTGAAACACCTGCTGAAAAAGGAGGTTTGTTGGCCGGAGATTTACTTTTTCGAATTGATGGCCAAATTATCATGGCCCACCGTCAAGAAGATGCTGAAGTCTTCGGGAATATGATCAAGGAGTACCGTACAGATGCTACTATTCAGTTGGCTGGCCTCAGGAATAACTCACCATTAGACTTAAATCTAACTTTAGAAAAGCGCCCTCCACCTTCCAATGAACTCCCCAAGCTTAAAGAAAAATCCTTCGAGTTTGCCGTCCGCGAACTTTCATTCGCAGATCGGGTAAATGCCAGATTAGATAATCAGCACCCAGGCCTTCTTGTCGAAAATGTTGAACCTGCAGGATGGGCCGCTCTAGCTGGTGTACGGCAAGGTGATTTACTTTTACAAATCGATGGAGAGATTCAAGTTTCAATCGGTCAGTTCGAATCAACGCTGACAAAACTCATCGAAAATAAATCCAAACGGGTAATATTTTTCGTACGAAGAGGCATTCACACCATGTACTTGGAACTCGAACCCGATTGGGACGATAATTAATCACAAAGCAGAAATTATATGAAAACATTTCTTTTCTCATTCGTACTTTTACTACCCTTCCTTGTTTTTGCCGAACCCCACGAAAATGTGTGGAAAAAACTTCTTAAAAAAAAGGCAGATTGTGTCACCTGGGTATCAATCACCATGCGGGTCGAAGTTAGTGCTGGAGGCAGAAGTATGCCTCCTCAGGAACAGAAACTGGAAGCCCTTGGAACTATCCTTGCGGAAGATGGACTCACCGTGTTATCGCTAAGCACCGTTGACCCAAGATCAAAAATCCTTTCCCGTATCCGTACAAGTGGAGCATCTGTGCAAGTTAATTACACCGAGGTTTTAATATTGATGCCTGATGGCTCTGAAATTCCCGCTAAAATTTTGCTGAAAGATAATGACCTAGATTTAGCATTTGTTCTACCTTTGGAAAACAAAGATGAACAGGCAAAAGGTACCAGTAAAAAATTCTCCTTTATACCCAACCAGGCTACCAGACCATCTACCCCTACTGTTCTTGATGAAGTTGTTTCTATGAGTAAACTCGGTAGAAATCTCTACCGTCAATCGACCCTCAGACGAGGATGGGTAAATGCAGTTATCGAGAAACCCCGCCAGTATTATGTAATTGAGAACACCACTCCGGGTACGCCTGTATTTAACAAAGAAGGAATATGGTTAGGTATAGTAGTTTATAAAATGGAACGCGGAAGACCGTCTGCAGTCGTAACCCTTCCAGCTAAAGACATCCTGGAAATAGCCGAACAAGTCCGCACTCGTACTCCTTGAGTTTTCCATTGCGATAATGTTTATCTCACGCTTAGATTAAGCTTCAGATCTATGAACACGCACCGTTGCAAAAATTTCACTAAGCATGCCCTTATCTCATGGCTTTGTCTCTTCTTGTCTTTTGCCTGCACCGAGAAAAAACTAGGCCCTGATGATGTTGAATATCGAAAAGATGATAATGGGAGCCTCATTCTTTACCAAATAGAAAGCAATGAACCCTTCGGTACTGATGAGGAAGCATACATTGTCAGTGATTATAAAAATGGTAACAAACACTACAGCATTTCATTTCTAAACGGATTAAAAGATGGGCCTTTTACCTTTTGGCAAAAAAATAAACTTCCACTGGTCTCCGGTTACTACACAAAAGGTAAGAAAAATGGACTCTTCATTGCCTACGGTAAAATTGGTGAGATCGTTTATGAAAAAACATATGGAATGGGTGAATTGGATGGAAACTTCTCCCTTTACTACCCTGCTTCCAATCACGATCTTTTTCGATACAAAGCAGAACTAGAAAAAAAAGACCTGAAGCCTGGAGAATTAAAAGTTAAAAATCATCTTCGCCTTAAAACCCAATTTAAAAACGGGAACCCAAATGGTTCCTACCAGGCCTATATTCACCCACGTGGAAAAAATCTCAGCTTAAAGGAACTTATTAAAGAAGAAGGGTCTTTTAATGAAGAAGGCTTGTTATCTAAACAACAATTTCGATACTTCCCTCGTACATCTGGACTTGGCGTTGTCTTACCTGTACTCGGAAGACTGGAAGAGGTTTTTCAACCCAACGAACTAGGTTTTTCTGAAGCTATTGACCAAGCATCTGATGAAATAGCCAAAATACCAGCGTACCGGAACCCTAAGAATTTGCCGGCATATGTTTACACTTTGGATGACAAGGGGAACGAGATTGTCCCTATCTGGTCTACTCATATAAATAAATTTGCAATCCGGAATATGGATGGATACCTCCTACCTGATCGGTTTGAGCCCAAGTACGAATACTTCACTCGTAAAGCAAAACCATCCGCAGTAAAGCTTGTGCAAGCCTTAGATTTAAGCGGAGACCCCAACCTTTCATATTACGAGAAAAAAGGAGGGGCGGTTGAAGTTGTCGGGCTTGATTCGGAAAATGTTATCGTTGATATTCTATGGAGCAGCCGCGAAAATAATGAAGTAATTCCTCTTGATGAGCGAATTAATGCCCGTCGCACTAGAATTCGTAGAACCTGGAACGATGGATTTGCAAGAGAAGCCGATTGGTTACTTCGCAATGGAAGCCAACTTTCCCTACGAGCACAGGATGAAATGTCTCGCTTTGGGATTTAATAAATTCTCCTTTTAAAATCTAGGGTTCGAGCGAATCGAAAGGATTTATGTCCGGAGACTTTCCCTTAGTAGGATTGTTTGGATTTGCACTTGGGGGAACTCCATCAAATGGGTTGGAAGGACTTGCATCCTTGGGTGCAACTTGATCAAAAGGACTTTGAGTAGGCATTGCTGAATCAAATGGGTTTGTTGTTGGAGCAGACTGTTCAAATGGATTAACCGTACCTCCACTTTTAGGAACGCTGTCAAAAGGATTTGCCCCACTTGGCGGCTTGGGTGCGACAGCATCAAACGGATTTAAGGTACCCCCGGGAGGTGCCACCGAATCAAATGGGTTAGGCTTCTTGTCGTTGAGCATATCAAATGGATTGACGGGTTTAGTTTTGAATGAATCTTTTACACCTCCGGGAGGTCCCAACCATGGTGGGACATCCTCTAATTCATAAAAAGGCTTAAAAGAAATTTCTTCACGGGTCACCAAACGGGTGATCCGGGGACGCAATTGATAATTCCATTCAAAAAGGATTGGGTCTGTCGGTTTGTGCTCCCGCAAAGGTTCGATCACCTGATGATCATACCCTCCTCCATTTTTAGGATATCCACCAACCCAGGGCAAATAGAAGCGCCATGGAATTTGTTCATCTGAATTTTGGACATCAATCCAACGATCTCCAATCTCAAGCAGATAGCCCTCGAACATACCACTTGTTTTTGAAGGTCGAAGAATCTCAATTTCATTTGCCCGTAAATGTCCATCCCAATGCCAACTTAGAGAAACACGGTTTCCGACAATCACCTCTTCGAAACGGCTAAGCATAGCCCGGTTAAAACCACCGCCCCGAGATGGCCCCAATCCCTGCCATGGTGCAAGATAGCGATGGGCATATCCTTTATCATCTTTAACCTCGATCCAAAATTCACCCTTGGAAACCAGAATTCCCTGTAAATGCCCTTTTTGAAGTAAAGGACGATCCACTGACCAGACTGTCTGGACAAGCAGAAAAAAGATACCCAGATAAACTTGCTTAAACTTCACATCGATTTATTGACAATGGGTTACCTTCCTTTAGTTCTGCAGGTAACCAGTCATCTGGAAACCCTTGATAACAAACCGGCCGGGCAAAACGTAAAACCGCTCCTGTACCAACAGAAGTTGACCGACCATCAGTGGTCGCAGGGTAAGGCCCACCGTGGACGATTGCTTCACAAACTTCAACCCCTGTGGGAAATTGATTAAAAAGAATTCGTCCCGCTTTCAATTCAAGGTGATCGATCAGTAATTCCTGAGATTTGAGATCTTGCTTCTCTCCAAAAATAGACACGGTTAGCTGACCCTCAAGGTATTGAACCAAATCGAGTAACTGATCGACGGAATCATAAGATACAAGCAGAGTGGATGGACCAAAAACTTCTTCCATCATCGAAGAATCTCTAGAAAAATCAGCGATTGAGGTACGTAAAACGCAGGGACCAGCATAACTGCTCTTACCATCACATTCACTTTCAAATTCATACTCAACCTTCACTCCCTCGCAACTAGCCAAACTTGATAAGCCTTGTTTATATGATTCACAAATCCCTTGATGAAGCATCGGGCATGACTCCACACTTTTCATTTTTTCAACATAAGCAGAGATTAATTTATCTCCAAACTCACCACCAGGATGAAATACAATGCCAGGATTGGTACAAAATTGTCCAACCCCCAAGGTCGCTGAACCCATAAGTCCCGTGGTAAACTCTTCGATCCGCTCACGATTCATCCCTGGGAGGAGAAAGACAGGATTAATACTACTCATCTCTGCAAAAACAGGGATGGGTTCTTCTCTCGCATTCGCCAGATCAAACAATGCACGGCCACCCGCTCTCGATCCTGTAAACCCGACCGCCTTGATTTGAGCATTCTTCACCAAGGACTGCCCGACCGACCTACCCTCTCCAAACATCAAGGAAAAAGCACCTTCTGGCCACTCACATTTCTTAAGAGTACTGACTACCACCTGACCTACCAAAAGTGCGGTTCCAGGATGTGCGTGATGGGCCTTTACAATGACCGGGCAACCTGCGGCCCATGCAGATGCAGAGTCCCCACCTGCAACCGAGAAAGCCAAAGGGAAATTACTCGCACAAAAAACGGCCACCGGGCCGATTGGTCTTAACATCGCACGCAAATCAGGCTTGGGCAATGGTTCACGATTGGGTTGAGCGCGATCGATACGGGCGTCTACCCAGTGCCCTTCTTCTACTAATTTTGCAAACATTCTTAGCTGCCCACAAGTCCTGCCGGTTTCTGCTCGAACACGAGGCTCTGGCAAACCAGTCTCCGCAGTCATCACCGGAACTAAATTTTCAACGATTGCTGCAATTCCATCTGCAAGGGTTCGTAAAAATACAGCTTTCTCAGCACCACTAATCTGAGACAATGGAATCGATGCCTGATTAGCTAGACGGCAAGCATCCATAACCTCTTCCTCCGAAGCCATAGCATAGTTTGTGGGCAATTCCTCTCCATTGGCCGGGTTGGTTGCCTGAAAGGTTTTGGCACTGGCATCGCCTCGAGAGTATCCAATTAGTGAGCTTTCCATATTTTTAATGTAGAAGTTTTAAATTACAGTCATTCAATGACCAACAAAATTTATCAATGTACCAATGGATTCGATCTCTATAGAAACTTTATCCTCGGCCATTAGAGTAAAATCTGTTCCGGGCACGATTCCTGTTCCTGTCATCAGAAAAACCCCACCAGGAAATGAAGTTTCTCGAAACAAAAAACTTACAAGTTCCTCCGGAGAACGTTTCATTTGTTCAAGACTGGTCTGATCAGAAAAGACTTCCGATCCAGACCGTTCAATCGTCATTTCAATTTTCGTTTTCGAAGACAAAGGCTCCTCCGGTACGTATAAGCAGGGACCGAGGCAGGCACACCCATCAAATGTCTTGGCTTGCGGAAGATAGAGGGGGTTTTCGCCTTCAATGCTGCGAGATGACACATCATTTCCGGCTGTATATCCTACTATCTTACCCGAAGATGTTACAAATAAGGTAAGTTCAGGTTCCGGAACATCCCAAGTCGAATCTTTTCGAATACGGAACTCCTTTCCTGGTCCCACCGTCCGTGCAGGTGTTGCCTTAAAAAAAATTTCCGGACGATCCGCTCCATAAACCCGACTATAAAAGTCACCGCCACCTGCATCCTTGGATTCTTCCATTCTTGCCAACCTACTAGAATGATAAGTCACTCCTGCTGCCCAAATCTCCTGAGATCCAATCGGTGTCAATAGACGGTTTTCGTCTAAACCATCATGCAAAACCTGCCCTTCTTTCCATGCACTCATTAATGCACTATGTAAATCCTCACGATCAATAAAATCATTCCACGAGGTGTCAATTTGGATTGATTTGAAAACTTTTTCATTTTCTAAAATAACGCCATCAATTGACCGGTAGAGTTTCATATTCGCTATCATTAGGGATTAGAGAAATAATTCAAACGATAAAAGTAATATAAGTTGAAACAGACATACTTGGAAATTACCGTTTGCTCATACCTTATTTTGATAGCCCATTATGAATACTAATCCAAAATTGCTCCTATTGATGATTACCTGCTCTACCTTTTGGGAGCCAAACCTGTTTGCAAAATCCAAGAATCCTGAAGCGGAAAGATTTAAAGATAGTTTCATAAAATTTAATCAGGAAGATAATAAACAGAAATCTAAATTCACCAACCTCACTCTCTTTACGGGAAGTTCAAGTATTAGAAGATGGCATTCATTATCCTCTGACTTCCCTCAGGTTAATTTACTTAACCGAGGATTTGGAGGAGCACACATCTCGGATGTCCTACACTTTTACGATCAACTATTTCTTACCTACCGACCAAAGATGATCGTTCTCTATTGCGGAGAAAATGATTTATGGTCAGGGAAAACAGTAAAGCAAGTACACCACGACTTTCATACTTTATGGATCCGAATCCAAAAAGATTTACCCAGCACTTCACTTATTTATCTATCCTGCAAACCATCACCAAAACGTATTTCAAAGTGGCAAACTTACCAGGCCCTTAATCTAAGAATAAAGAATAAATGCCTGCAGGACCCGCAATTATATTTCGTCGATCTTACCCCCACCCTACTTCGACCAAATTTAACTTTTTATCCAGGACTTTGGGACTCAGATAATCTTCATGTGAATCAAGCTGGTTACGATCGTTGGAAAAATTGGTTAAAACCAATACTCTACGCACAAAAATAATTTTCCGTCTGTGCCACCCGGCATTCCCCCCCCCCTAGAGATAAACACCTTACCAATTTACTTTTTCTAAAGGAATTCTTTAGATTAACTACCCGGTTT
Organism: Opitutales bacterium; assembly: GCA_028042835.1. Classification (GTDB taxonomy): domain Bacteria; phylum Verrucomicrobiota; class Verrucomicrobiia; order Opitutales; family Seribacteraceae; genus Seribacter. The sequence continues at coordinate 8,304 of JAOFOL010000003.1, forward strand.
GGTGATGGGTATATCGGCAAGTTCAAGGGGTAATTGATCTGCTTGATAAGTAGGGAAGGATAATTCAGCCAAGCTCATAAAAGGGGTGCCGAAATCCGGGGCACCTCCACTACGATCAACAATAACGGTTACCGCAACTGGGATTCCTCCTTGATCTCTAACGATTTTCAAAGCTTCCTCCACGCGACCTCCCCGTGTAACCACATCTTCAGTGATTAAAACCTTTTCCCCCTTGCGAATTTTAAACCCCCTGCGCAGAGCAAGATCGTCGTCCTGTTTTTCAAGAAAAATATATCGCTTAGCAGCTTGCCGGGCAATTTCCTGACCAATTACTAAACCTCCCATCGCGGGGGCAACCACGGTTTCAAATTCAAACTCTGCAACTTTATCCAAAGTCAGTTCTGCCATACGGGTAACAGCTGCCATATCTTGGCAAACCTGTGCACATTGAAAAAAATGTCCGCTATGTAAACCGGAACGGAGCACAAAATGACCTTTCAACAAGGCACCCGTTTTTTCAAATAAGTGGAGAACTTCTTCTTTCGCATCCATATGCAAATACCACTAAGTGGAAGTTGATAATTGCCAAGCAAGAGTTATTCGCAACCGCTTATTTTAAAAGTGGAAAAATCACCTAACTCCTTCGAACATTTTACGAATTTCTTCCGTTTCCTCAGCATGATCAATATCCCATTTTGCAATCGCTGCCTGATTCTCCAGATACTTTCGAACTCCAAGCCCAATTATGATAAAGGCAAAAACTCCAAAAAAAAGAGTAGGAAGTGTCAGTTTACTTTTCATTACAACCTTCTAAAAAAACAAACTAATATACCGGAGGTTTCCAACCATCTGGCAACCTCCCTTGGGGGCGCACCCCTTTTGAACCCTTTGGGATCCCGTGCTGTTTTACTGAGAGTAGAGGTAAATTATCAGCTAGGTGTTTAATTTTCATTTCTTTAAACTCAATTATCATCGGTGGACCTTTGTGTACCTGCATAGCAAGTACACCTTCCATCGAGCGTCCTTTTTTGTCTAAATCGATCAGGTCTGCTGTTGGATGTCCGTCTATCCAGTGACGGTGATGATTTGCTTCCACTAACACCCGGTAGTCATGCCATTCCCCTGGAGTAAACTCTTTCACCTCAAAAGCTCCAACGACCCAGGGTTGTCCAGATGGATCAACAATGACTTTCTCACCGGTATGGGAAAGAATTCGCCTCCCTCGCTCCTCATACAGCATACCATTGTATTTAGACTGATTAGCTACCACATCACATTGGTATCCAGTTACCACATCGAGTCCGATATCTGCTCGGGAACGTCCACGGTATTGAATACCGCTGTTCCCTCCCTCCGTAACTCGAACTTTTACCCGAAGATCAAAATTTCTAACTGTAGATGCCTTCCAGGTAATAAAACGATTCATTTTCAAAGAACCATCCGTTCGGCCGATCAGCACCCCATCTTGCTTGGACCAATATTTTGAATCTCCCGACCAGTTACGGATTCGGTTTCCGGGTGCTATCAGATTGGCGAAACCATCGACACTAGGGCGATTGGCCACTTTAGCCGCAGAAACCGGATGTGGGTCCGTTGATCTGGAAAAAGGTTGTTTCATAGGAGATAAGGGACCCCCCAGTTCCTTGACTCGTCGATCCGTCAATCCCCTCATTTGCTTGAGAGTGTCTAAATACTTGGGATTACTTGCCAAGTTGGTCAGTTCATCAGGATCGATTTTTAAATCATGCAGGAATTCGTAATTTTTTTCATCCACATAGCGAACATACTTATAACGCCCACCTCGTATCCCTTCGAATGCAGGAATTCGATGGCGCACCGCAAAGTGTTCGTGAAATGTATATTCACGCCAAGATGATGGATTTGAATCAGAAATTAATTTTGCAAAAGTTTTACCCTGGTATCTTTTCGGAATTTCTACCCCTGCCCAAGAAAGAAAAGTCGATGGAAGATCGAGATTCAAAACAGATTCCTGCCGGACCTGTCCACGGGCTTTTCCTTTAACCCGTGGATCATACACGACCATCGGAACACGGAGTGATTCTTCATAGTGTGACCATTTACCGGCAAATCCGCGATTCCCCATGTGATATCCGTTATCTGCGGTGTAAACAATAATGGTATTTTCAGCTAATCCTTGTTTTTCCAATGCTTTCAGAAACCGACCAATTGCATTATCAATTCCACTGACCATTCGGAAGTAAGCCCGCATATTGGTTCGATAGCGTTCATCTGTATTCCAACGCCAAAAAAATCGTTCCCGATTAATAGTTGTCTTCAGAAAGTCTGGTTGTTTTTCAAAAATCGCCGGATCATTCAATCGAGGAGGAGCAATCTCATCATCCTCATACATTCCATCCATCGTTCGGGGCCAGGGGAAATGTCCAATTCCTGGACGCCGGTCACCATCTTCAGCATGGCACGCATTAAACCACATATTCATGGCAAACGGTTTATCCTTAGGCTGAGCTTCAATAAATTCGATCCCCCGATCCACGATCAGTTCCGTTTCATGGCGAAGGGTTCCATCCTCCTGTTTTTTATAAAACGGATTTCTGCCAATTGGATGAAACTCATCAAAATGATCCTGAGCTTTCCATCCTTTGGGCATTTTCGCATGCCACTTCCCTGCAAAGCCAGTCCGGTATCCCGCGTCCCTTAGATAATCAACATACAATTTATCCACCGCTTCCGGCTTAGCCATATCATGATTTCCAGGTACGCCATAACTACGTCCAGTTAAGCCTGTAAGAATAGTCGTTCGGCTAACCCAGCAAATCGACTGGCTCACAAACGCATTTTCAAAACGGGTGCCCTCTTTTGCTAATCTATCAATATGTGGAGTCTCCACCAAAGGGTGCCCGTAGCACCCAAGCACGCTTGAAGTCTGATCATCTGTAAAGAAGAAGACTATATTTGGCTTTTTAGCTAAAACCGTGCTGATGAAGTGAAGAAATACAAGGAGGAGGAAATAATTTTTCATACAAGGGTCTATGTCTTAAAAAAGATAATTATTATGTTTTGAAAAAAAACACGAACAGTTTTACTTCTTAAAATTCACCAGTTCATCTTGGTTCGCTTTTGCCAATTTTATGAGAGTTTGAACTCTGTCCGGATATTCTGCTGCCCAGTTTCTTTTTTCTCCTGAATCTTCCTTCAAATTTACAAGAAATAATTTCTTATCCTGTCTGTTCATTTCGGGAATGTCATCTGGACGAATGTTCTCCCTAGCATTCGCGTATAATTTCCAATCTCCTTCCCTCATCACCCATTGCCCATTCTGATTACCAAGCTGCCAATAGTATCGTTTGTGGGGGGATTCAGATTTGGAATCGTGCACGACTTCAGATATTGATTTACCGTCTAATCTATGACCTTCAGGAATCTTTGCCCCAGTCCATTCGGCAAGGGTTGGCCACCAGTCAGTACCGGCTACAAACTGATCTCTTGTCTCACCCTTGGCAATTTCTGCAGGCCACGAAACCACTGATGGTACTTTAATCCCACCTTCAAATAAATTGCCCTTATGCCCACGGTAAGGACCGGCACTCCCACCACCGCCAAAAGTACGATCCTCCACACTATGCCCATGATCAGACTGAAAGATAAAAATGGTATTTTCCCGTAAGCCCTCTTCCGTAAGATGACTAAGTACCTGGCCTATCAATTCATCGGTCGTACTCATAAACGCCGCATATTTATCCCTTGGATGGGCTAGGCCCTGAAATTTTTCACGCCATTTATTTGTTGCCTGTAAAGGATAGTGCGGCCAATTGATCGCCCAATAAATAAAAAAGGGAGTGGATTTATTTTTTGAAATAAAAGAATTACACTCGGATACCATTAAATCTCCAAAATATTCCCCATCTCTCCAAATTTCCTTACCTTGCCTCCAAAGGTCATGGCGATTTGGACCAGACCAGTAAAAAAAATGACTGTAATTATCAATACAGCCTCCCATATGTCCGAAAGAATAATCAAAACCCTGTCCATTCGGCATAGTCTCGGGAGTAAAGCCTAGGTGCCACTTTCCTATATGACCAGTGCTATATCCATTGTTCCTTAAGAGTTCCGCAAGAGTGATCTCAGAACTGGGCATCCCCGGTTTCCCTCTAGATGAACTGACATTGGCAGGGACGCCTGCTCTTGCCGGGATCCGACCAGTTAACAAACCTGCCCGTGAAGCCGAACATATTGCAGAAGGTGCATACATATTGGTAAATCGAATACCCGTCTCCGCCAATCGGTCGATAGTAGGTGTATACAAATCCTTCGCACCGTAACATCCAGCATCCACGCTTCCCTGATCATCGGTGTAAACAAAAATGACATTTGGTTTTGATTGATTTGCATGGACGAACCCTATGCTGAAAATAAAAAGGAATAGATTAAATTGAAAGTAACCGTTCATAAAAATTATAATATCTCTGTGGATTAATCTTCATCAATTTAAAAGGGAAGAATCAAAGAAGTAATTTCAGACAGTGCGGAAATGATCGAATTTCTTGATCCTTGCTAATGAATAAAATTTCTACCATTTATGTAAATCATTATTATACACATAATCTCATGACATCTACCGTTATTACACTTATCGTTATAGGCATATTAGGCCTATTTATTATCTTCGCTATTATTGGTGTTTACAACAAACTGGTTACTTTAAAAAATCGGTTTGAAAATGCGTTCTCTCAAATTGAAGTTCAATTACAAAGACGCTATGACCTGATTCCCAACTTGATTGAAACAGTTAAAGGATACATGGCTCATGAAAAGGAAACTTTAGAAGCGGTTATCCAGGCTCGTAATCAGGCACAGAGCAGTCTGCAAACTGCATCACAAAATCCCGGTGATGCATCAGCCATGGCGGGACTCGCGGGAGCGGAAGGCATGCTTGGCGGAGCTCTTGGCAGAATCTTCGCGCTTTCCGAAAGCTACCCTGACCTCAAAGCCAATCAAAATATGGCAAATTTACAGGAGGAATTAAGCAGTACGGAAAACAAGGTCGCTTTCTCCAGGCAAGCATTCAACGATTCCGTGACCACTTATAATACATACAAGCAGACTTTTCCCCCCGTATTTTTTGCAGGCATGTTTGGACATGGACAAGACGCCACCCTTTTAGAATTCGAGACTGAAAAAATTAAGAAAGCACCAAAAGTCCAGTTTTAATCTTTTATATTAGTGCCCAGGCATCTGCTCAATGGACTTCTTCTCGGAACAAGATCAAGCACGAAAGCGTTCAAAATGGCTTGTTTTGCTTTTCTGTCTCGCAGTCATCAGCATTGCACTCTCCGTCTTTTTTTTACTCAGTTATTTTTCCGAACCTAGTTGGGAGCTTTTTTGGCTAACCGGTGGAGGAACCGTTGGCGTGGTTGCCTTGGCAAGTATTGGTCGAATTGCATCCCTCTCTTCTGGGGGATCTGTAGTGGCAGAATCTCTCGGTGGGCACCTCATCTCTTCCAATACCAAAGATCCTCAAAAGCGTAGAATTCTTAATATCGTGGAGGAAATGGCAATTGCATCTGGAACTCCCGTACCGCCTGTATATCTCATGGAAGAAAAAGGAATCAATGCATTTGCGGCGGGGTATTCTGCAAACAACGCGGTAATTGGAATTACCCGAGGTTGCGCAGAGAAATTAAATCGTGACCAACTTCAAGGAGTAGTCGCCCATGAATTCAGCCACATCCTCAACGGAGATATGCGATTAAACATCAAACTTACCGGTTTAATATTCGGGATCGTATTCCTATCAAGAATCGGACAAATCCTCATGCGTGTGGCTGCCCTCTCCGGTGGAGGAAGAAGAAAGAAAGATGATGGAACTGCCGCATTGCTGGTTCTTGGACTTGCTCTTTTACTTCTTGGATTAGTTGGTGGCTTTTTTGGATCTTTAATCCGGGCAGCGGTCAGTAGACAAAGAGAATTTCTTGCGGATGCATCCGCAGTTCAGTTTACCCGCAATCCGGAAGGCATTAGCGGAGCACTCAAAAGAATTGGTGGATTCTCTACTGGGTCCACACTGGAGACTGCAACAGCAAGTGATTTTTCCCACATGTTTTTTGGATCAGCCCTCAGCAGTATTTTTGCAACCCATCCACCCCTCGAACAACGTATTAGAAAAATTGAGCCTAACTGGAAAGATTCGTATCCAAAAACAGATGAAATCGTAGAAAAAATCGATCCAAAATCAGAAAAAATTTCGGGGTTTGCAGGGGCGACTGGTACATCTTCTTCTTCTCAATCCAAAGTCACACCCAAGAGGGTCTCTGAAAACTTTGCTGATGTATTTGTAGGTCCCACACCCGATAATATCATACAGGCCCGCGAACTCTTAGCAGGTATACCCGCCACTCTACTCGATCTTTGCAAGGAACCTTTCGGTGCCCGATGCGTTATTTTCGCAATTCTTTTGGATACTGTAGATCCAGCGATGCGAGACCAACAGGTCAGTTTTATCCAAAACCGATTGGAAACAGATACCGATATTCTAACACTCAAAATCTTTTCCCTGTTAAACTCGATTTCCTGTTTTGAAAAATTTGCCTTAATTGAGGAGTGTGCCTCTCCGTTACGGGAACTTTCTTCTCGCCAACTTGAGGGATTTTCCGAGGTGGTTGACATCTTAATCAAGATGGACCAGAGAGTTGACCTTTTTGAATGGAGTATCCAAAAAGTGATTTTTAATCATTTAAACATGGAGGAAAAAGCAAAGTCTCACAATCCTCACGGATCAGCTGGATTGACTGCCAACCACGATAGATGTGCTCAATTCCTCGGAGCACTTGCTCATTACGGAGGTGATAAAAAAAATGCTGAGGCCGCTTTCCTAAAAGGGATCAATCTATTGAGCCCAAAATCTCAGTCCACGATACCTGCCATTGAATATTGTGGGATTGATGCATTGGAAAAAATCCTGCCCCGCTTACAAAAAATGAGTGCTTCAGCCAAACGAACATTTCTTTCTGCCTGCATAGCCACCGCTACACATGATAATCAAATTTCAGAAATCGAATTTTTAATTTTGAGGGGACTGGCGGCGGCAATTTCATGCCCGATGGGGCTACATCTTCCAGAGAGTCCTGCATAGAAGAATACAACTGATCCTCAAATAGTGATCTCTGCTCCACCTTTCGCAGCAGACTCCATAGATGCCATCATCAGTCTCTGGGTAAGTAAGGTAATCATTGGCCAGTGAGGATCCGGCTCACCTCCCATTGCCAAGCCCGAAAAAGTACGAAATAAATTCGTCTCCTGAGCATTCCGATGACTACTTGCATATTCATCCACTTGATGACTGGTTTCTTTCCGTTCCATTCGAAAGTCACAAATATCACAATCAAAGGAAGCATTTGATGAAAGAAAACCAATTCGGTTTCCATAGTAAGGAAGAACAAAATCATCGACTCTTATATTTCCCTTGGTTCCACTGATATGAGCGAACTGTTGATGTTCAGTCAAAAAGGAACAATAGAAAGAGGCGGACACACCATCAAAAAATACTTCACCGGTGAATTCAGTGGGGACGGGTCGGGGACTATCTGATCTTGCAGAAGAATTCAAAATTCGCCCAGTTATCTTTTTTGGTTTTTCATACTTCATTGCCCAAAGAATAAAACGGAGAGTATACCATCCCAAGTCACCCAGGCAGCCATGCGGTTCAAGATCACTGTGCATACGAATATTTTCTGTTAGAAACTCATCAGGTGCACAAAAGCTAAACTGAGTATTTATACGGCGAAGCTTACCGATGCTGGTGCCATCCTCCATAACTTCTCTAATCCTGTTTAACCGATTACTGTGCATAAACATAACCCCGTCCATAAACTGAACCCCGGCACGGTCACAGGCAGTTATAATTTCCTCAACCTGCTCGACAGTCGTACCACATGGTTTTTCGCTTAATAAATGTTTACCTGCAGCCGCCACTTTCAATGCCCATTCTGCCCGTAACCCAGTGGGAAGTGGTAGATAGATCGCATCTATGTCGTCGCGGGCAAGAAGCTCATCATAACTACCCATCGCTTCTGGAGTAACTTCATGAACCACCTGGGAACTACAACGGTCAATAAAATCCTGCGATTTAGAAATATCACGACTCGCCACTGCGACCAGTTCAGCATTTTCTGCATTTCGTATTGATTGCCAATTTTTTTGGGCTATCCCTGCAGATCCAAGAATTCCCCAACGACATGTTTTTTTGCTCATAAAATTTTTTAATGCACATAAAAAGGAAAAGGGTCGAGTCAGAATAATCCTCCTAATTAGCCTGACCCCCTTGACTCATGCTTATCAAATCTCAATGGTAAGACTTTATGAATATTTTAAAAAGAGTTCTTTTCATTCATACTTTTATCCTTTCGAATATGGTCTCTTATGGTGCCGATAAGAACATAATTTTTTTTATAACCGATGATCAATCTCCGACTCTTGGATGCTATGGTGATCCTGTAGCCAGGACGCCGGCAATCGATGCTCTTGCGAAAGATGGTACACTTTTCCTTAACGCCTTTGCCACCACAGCCAGCTGTTCTGCAAGTCGTTCCGTGGTAATGAGTGGACTGCATAATCATGCCAACGGTCAGTACGGTCACCAGCATTCATTTCACAAATTTTCCAGTTACTTTAATATCATCGGTCTGTCCCTACCTCGCAACCTGGCCAAAGAAGGCTACCGTACTGGACATATTGGTAAATACCATGTCTCTCCCGAAGAAGTTTTTCATTTTGATACCTACCTTAAAGGAAATTCTCGTAATGCAGTGCAAATGGCCGAGCAGGCAAAAGAATTCTTATCAGCGAAAAGCGACCAGCCCTTCTTTCTCTATTTTGCAACTTCTGACCCTCACCGCGGGGGAGGCAAGGATATGACCTCGAAAAATAAACTCAAACCTGACCTCTTTGGTAATAAGCCGGAGGGAAAATCCCATGATGGAGTTGAGGAAGAATTTTATGACCCCAAGAAGGTTCCGATTCCATCTTTTCTGCCCAACACATCGGAGACTCGTGAAGAACTTGCTCAATATTACCAAAGCGTATCTAGAATCGATCAGGGAGTTGCAAGACTCGTTAAAATCCTCCGTGAAAATGATCTTTATGATAAGACCATGATTGTGTTCACCTCCGATCACGGCATGGCATTTGCCGGAGGTAAGACCACCGTGTACGAAGGCGGCCTCCGTGTTCCATTTGTTGTGAGAAACCCTTATCTAAAAAAGCGGGGTGTTCGTCACTCCGCGATGATCAGTCATATTGATATCACTCCATCTCTTCTCGATTTTGCCGGGGCTTTGGACTCTAAACATAATCGCCCTCTTCGATGGGAGGACCCAAATAAAGCCTTTCCCGTCCCCAAGTCCAAAGCACCCAAGGACAACCGTGGAGTCACTGCCAAAATGTCATCCTATCATGGAAAGTCATGGATAGGAATTTTGGAGCAAGCCGAAAACACTCATTGGAATAGCATCTTTGCATCTCATACTTTTCATGAAATTCAAATGTATTACCCCATGCGAGTCTATCGTGATAAGGAATATAAACTGATCTGGAATATTGCACACCCCCTTCCCTATCCTTTTGCCTCGGACCTTTGGGCAGCAAGCAGTTTTCAGGCACAGTATCAGAAGTCTCTAAGTGCTCCCTATGGTAAAAAAACCGTCCGAGAATACATCCATCGCCCTGAATTTGAATTCTTCAAGATAAAGGATGATCCCGAAGAATCTGATAACCTAGCCGGGAATCCCAAGTTTTCTGCCAAACTAGATGAATATAAAGAAAAGTTGAAATCTGCTCAAAAAAAATTCCAAGACCCATGGATCATGAAATGGTCATATGAATAAGCTATATTTTCAAAGATTGAAATCTTTACCCCCTCAATTGGTAAAGCTTGTTCTATTTTTTTAATCCTAATATGGATTCAGCAGAGGAACTCCACTTTTCAAATTCCTCAATCTCTTTAACTTTGGAAATTACACGAAGATTTTTCCCAAAAGTGGGAATCATCATCGTAAGTTTTTTCTGCACATCTTCTTTTGCAAATAAACCCGGAAAGCATTTTTGAGCGACATCCAGGACAATATTCACACAAACGGAAGCACCGGGAGAAGCCCCCAGTAAAGCGGAAATACTTCGATCTTCGGTGGTGACAACTTCTGTCCCAAAATGAACAATACCGGCATCTCCATCCTCTTTTTTAATTGCCTGCACTCGAATCCCAGCATCGATCAGTTTCCAATTCTCCGCTTTTGCTTCAGGATAAAAATTTTGCAGCTCTTTAATCCGTGTGCTCATTCTCTGCAAGCCCTGCTGGATCAAGTACCCAACGAGAGGAAGATTTGTAATACCCACTTTTACTAAAGTCAGCCAGTTATGAATTTTAATCGAGCCAGGTAAATCAAGAAAACTACCGCCCCGATGTAAAAACTTAGTCGTCCAGGCAGCGTAAGGTCCAAAAAGGAGTGCCTTTTTCCCATCCAGTATCCGACTATCTAAATGCGGGACAGCCATAGTTGGTGCCGCCCCCGGAGATAATCCATAAACCTTGGCATGATGTTTCCGTACTACCTCCGGCTCTTCACAAATTAACCATTGTCCACCGATAGGGAATCCGCCATAGCCACGAATTTCCTTCACTCCCGCTTTTTGTAGAAGTGGAAGTGAACCTCCACCGGCACCGATAAATACAAACTTTGTCCGTACTGTACGAATGCTTCCATCCACTAAATTTTTAATCTTAACATGCCATCCATCTGTACTTTGGTTCAGATCTACCACCCGGGCTTGAACATGAAATGAACACCCCTCCTGCTTCCCCAACCACTGAATAAGTTTACGGGAAGCCTCACCAAAATCGACATCTGTTCCCGCCTCCATATATGTTGCCGCAACCGGTTCTTCATCCCGACCATCCACCAGCAATGGTGCCCACTGACGGATCTGTTCTCGATCCTCAGAATATTTCATCTTTGCAAAAAATGGATGTTTTTTAAGACCCGTATACCGGGACTTCAGAAAATCAACCTGTTCCTGCCCGTAGACAAAGCTAATATGAGGGACCTGATTGATAAACTCCGAGGGTTGATCGATCATTCCAGTCCTGACTGCATGTGCCCAAAACTGCTTGGTCTGCTCAAATTCCTCAAAAATTTCAATCGCCTTTCCCACTTTGACCTCACCGTCATCACCTCTCTCCAGTGTGTACGCGACTTCACATATACCAGCATGTCCGGTACCCGCATTATTCCATCCGTTCGAGCTCTCGTGGGATAAATCCTTGGTCACCTCAAATAACTGAATCTTCAACCCGGGGTCCAATTGTTTAAGCAAAGGACCTAGATTTGCAGACATTACACCACTACCAATTAATATAACGTCAGTTTCTTCCATATGATAAAATCTTAATTTAACTAAATTTCACAAAATCTCTAAACACATAAACCTAGCTCCGAATATTTTCACCTAACCAATCAATCACTGCTTCACACATTGGTTCCATCGCTGCTTCCGAAAAAACATGATTAGCTCCCGGTATTTCCAAAAGCTTCTTTGGTTCGTTCCCTAAGGCGAAAATTTCCCTTGAATCCTCAACCGGTACCACATCATCTGCATCTCCATGGATCAAAAGCCAAGGAATTTTTATCTCTGTTGCGAGTTTGGCCACAGATCCGATATCATAAAGATCAGATTTGTAGGCGGATGAAAGCGGGCAACTGGGCTCTTCCCACATACATCCCTCATCCGGCTTTTCTTCACCAAATTCCCGATCATAAAAATCTTTCGTATTTACCATTCCAGCTAAGGAGATGAGGTGCTTTATACGTTCATCATTCGATGCGGCCAGTACCCCCACTGCACCTCCCATACTGTGACCTGCGTAACTTACCCGATATCCATTCGCCACCGCTACAGTAATCACGGCCTTCAAATCTTCCACTTCCTTAGAAATAGTAGAATTACGAAAGTCCCCACCGGAAGCTCCGTTTCCCGAAAAAGAAAATCGTAAAACTGCCAATCCTTCTTTGGCCACTGATTCTGCCAACTCTACCACAAACGGACGGTCTTTATTTCCAGTCACGCCATGCCCTATGATTAACAAATCAAGCGAGCGCACATCGGGATTGTGAAAAGTATAGTCCAGTTTTTCCCCTTGGGAGTTAGTTATGATTTCGTCCATGCGGTCAGCCTTACTTCACCCATCCATCCTTGGCAAGTATTCAATCAATCTACAGAGATTATCCTAAATAAAAAGAGCCAGTCATAAAACCGGCTCTTTTTAATAAATTTTGGTAAATCTAGACCGGCTTATGCGATCTCAGATGAATGGAATTCCAACCAATCATCTAGATTGTTTAGGTTGATTGCATCTTTAGGGTCACCATCTGTTAGACCGTTTGCAGATAAAATCCCCTGACGGGTTGCATCATCATGGATATATCCGGTGATGGAATCATTAAGAGTCTTGATGGTTTCCGCATCCAATTTCACTCCAGGTTGCTCAGCAATCCAAGCCTCAAACTGAGGGTAGGTAGGTTTGGAATCAGTGATAAAGGAACGAACCGTATCTGCACTCAAACCAAGGGCATCAATCACCATAGAATCATACCCGGCTCCGATTCCAGGGTAACCGTCAGCAATTTTACCGGCTGCTTCCAAAGAAACTTTTTGCCAAAGGCGTGGGAGGTGAAGAACACCGTTAGGACCGGCGGTTCCAGAACTTATTAGAGGTACAATTTTAGACATAACTTCTCTATTATTTTATTGGTTTAGGTTAGGGTTAAAGAAAGAGGCTGACTTTTTAAAGAATCTTAGAATTCTCAAAAATAAGTTCGACAAACTCAGCATGCCATTCATCAAAGGTAAAGTCTTTAATACCTTAACCTCAAAATAAAAAACTATTCCTCACTATGAATTCTAAAGAGAAAAAAATCGGATTTGTCGGAGTCGGACGCATGGGAGCCAATATGGCCCGTAACCTCAAGGACAAAGGCTACACTATCAGCTGTGTAAACGATGTAAACAAGGATGCTGCCTCGGCACTCGCCTCCGAGCTTGGCTGTGATCACGCTGAGACTCTTGCCGCAGTTACAACCCAGTCGGATATTGTACTTACCGTAGTCACCAACGATGCCGCTATGGAATCCATCTTCTTCGGTTCCGAAGATAATCTTTTCCAGATGGCGGCTGGTACTCTTTTTATCAACTGCGCCACCCTCTCCCCTGCCATGCATGTCAGGTTGGAAAATTCGGCTGCGGAAAACGGATCGACCACCCTTGAAGGCTGCATGGCGTCCAGTATCACTCAGGCTCGCGATGGTACCCTTTACCTGATGATCGGTGGACAACAGGAGGTATTTGACAGCGCCAAGGATCTGCTCGAAGACTTAAGTATCAATTTACGCTTCGTTGGGGAAGCCGGCCGGGCCGCTCAGGTCAAGGCGCTGGTAAACATGGTCATGAATATCAACACCGCCGCCCTTGCTGAGGGCTTGGGTATTGGTGATGCTCTCGGACTCGACCTTGAAATGCTTTGCGAAATCTTTTCCCAGACTGGAGCCAACTCCCGGGTTTTGGAAACCGATGCTGAGGATATGCTCGGTCGTGATCATGAGTGCTATTTTTCGGCCGAACATGCCGCCAAAGATTCAGGTATCGCCATTGCAGTGGCCGAGGAAGCCGGTATTCAGGTACCACTTGCGAAGGCCACCCTCGCCCAATACGAAAAGTTGGTCGCCGCTGGATTGGGAGACTTGGACAAATCAGGCGTGGCCGAATTAACCTTCAAAGGCCGAGGCCCCGGAAACTAAGTTTATTTCCCAGCAAAGTCGCATCTTGTTGTTGCTAAATAGAGGTTGTGGACTTTTCTCTTTGTTTGTGAGCGACAGAGCATCGCCACGGGCTTTTCAGACCTTGCGATGACAAGAGTCAAGGATTAACAGTCCAGTGCGGTTACAACACACACATTGTCAATTGCGGGATTTGAAGCAAAGATTTTGGAACTATCAGGTTCCAAACATCCGGTCGCCCGCATCTCCCAAACCGGGCACAATGTATCCCTTCTCGTTAAGTTTTTCATCGAGAGATGCAGTGTAAACCGAAACTTCCGGATGAGCCTCTTGTATCCGGGCTACGCCTTCGGGAGCGGCAAGTAAGCTAAGCAGGCGGACTTCCTTTGCTCCAGCTTCCTTTAGACGGTCGATTGCCGCAACCGAAGAATTCCCCGTCGCAAGCATCGGATCCACCGCAATCACCAACCGGTCTTTCAATTGATCGGGAACCTTGCAGTAGTATTCAACCGGTTCGAGAGTACCTTCGTCTCGGTACATCCCAACAAAACCGACCCGGGCCGCCGGTATTAATTCGAGGATACCGTCGAGTAAGCCGTTACCGGCTCGCATGATTGAGACAAGGGCTAATTTTTTTCCGGAAAGTAAGGGAGCCCTTGTTCGGCAAACAGGAGTTTCCACAGAAACTTCCTGCAGAGGAAGATCCCTCGTAATTTCATACGCCAAAAGCATAGAAATTTCCCAGAGTAATTGTCGAAAGGATGAACTTGGGGTTTCCTTTCGGCGCATCAAAGTAAGCTTATGCTGAACCAATGGATGAGTGATAATTGTTAGGTTTTCATTCATGAGTTTTTTGAAATAGTTTCAATAATCAAAGGTTTTGAGTTTATCGTATTTTGAGAATAACCGAAAGCCTTGGATAGTAAAACTTGTGCCCGTTCAATGTCCCGATCATTTGAGGAATGAATGCGAAGAAGAGCATCTCCCTTGCTTATTTTCTGACCGATCCTCAAAAAACGATCGAATCCGACTGAGAAATTCAAGGTATCATCGGCCTTTGTACGACCTCCACCCATTTCAATGATGGCCTGCCCGAGCAATCTTCCATCGACACTTTCTAAAAAGCCGGATTCAGGTGATGTAAATTCAACCCATTTTTTAGCCTTGGGTAAGTATTCGTCGTATCTTTCAACAAAATCAGTCGGTCCACCCAGAGCAGACACCATTCGACCAAAGATCTCGGCCGCTTTTCCTGAGCTCAAAGAATTTACTAGTAATTCCCTGCCCTCCTGTGCATCCTTTACTAAATCTGCGGTAACCAGTAAATACGATCCCAGTCTCAGAGTTACTTCAAGCAACCGTTCCTCTCCCGGCTCATTCTTCAAAACTATCAGTGCAGACTTTACTTCAAGTGCATTTCCCGCGGAATCGGCCAATGGTTCATTCATATCAGTAAGCAGTGCGGTTGTCCTGCAACCTGCACCATTAGCAACGGAAACCAGAGATCGGGCAAGTTCGCGGGCCTGCCCCACATCCTTCATAAAAGCACCACTCCCCACCTTCACATCAAGCACCAGTGCTTCCAGTCCGGCGGCTAGTTTTTTGGAAAGAATGGAGGAAGTTATCAGATCTATACTCTCCACAGTACCCGTGATGTCGCGGATAGAATATAGTCTTTTATCCGCCGGAGCAATTCCTTCACCTGCACCGACGATCGCACACCCGACTTCCTTGACAATCCTAGTACAATCATCACTTGTAACTTGGGTTCGGTATCCTGGGATTGCCTCAAGTTTATCCAAGGTTCCCCCGGTATGCCCAAGTCCACGTCCTGAAATCATCGGTACATAGCCCCCACAGGCAGCAAGCATTGGAGCGAGGACTAAAGATACATTATCCCCAATCCCTCCAGTTGAGTGCTTATCGATAACCGGACCAGGTAAATCCCACTCCTGTACATTACCCGAGTCACGCATGGCCAAAGTTAAACCTACCCGTTCATTTTCGCTCAATCCTGTTAGACATACTGCCATCGCAAAAGCGGCAGCCTGAGCATCGCTGACTGAACCATTGGCAAGTCCGTCAGAAATAATCTTTAATTCATTCCTGGATAAAGGAATTTGATCCCTCACCTTAGCCAAGATAAAAGGAATATTCATAAGCCTGCAAGATGTTCGGAACCGAAGGAATCGGGTAGTAAATCACCAATCGTTCTTTGAGTCCGTTCGCCTTTGAGATCTGCAAGAATCACGATGGTTTCCGGATTTGAAAATTCGGCAATTTTTTGCCGACAGCCCCCGCAGGGTGCAATCGGTTGGGTACTATCCGCCACGATACAAATTTCTGATATTTTATTTTCCCCAGCCGCAATCATTGCTGATATTGCACCTGCTTCCGCACATAATCCCTGAGGGTAGGCAGCATTTTCCACATTGCATCCGACATATATTTCTCCGCTGGAGCTTCGAAGAGCTGCCCCAACTTTGAAATGAGAATATGGAGCATATGCATTTTCCCGAACAGTCCGGGCACTATCAAAAAGTTCGCTCATTGAATGAAAGTTTGCCCTGCTTATTCGAAAAGATCAAGCCTTGCAAGAGAAGCCAAATATTCCAATGATTGATAGATTCCCTATTTTCATGAGTAAAAGCAGTCCCCCAAATGAACTTTTCCGAAACTCAGGTACCGAGCTAGATCTCGACTGGGCTCTTTCTGTACAGGCAAACACTTCAGCCATTGAACGCCGCTGCAAAACCCTGCCGGGTAGACGTTCGATCAAGAAAGCCAACCAGGCGGCCTGGCTCCTCAAAGCCATTACCTGCATTGATCTGACCACCTTATCTGGAGATGACACCGAACAACGGGTACGAAGGTTATGTCAAAAAGCGAAATATCCAGTGCGAAGAGATTTACTCGAAGCAATGGAGATTGAACCGGGTACGATCCATACTGGTGCCATTTGCGTGTACCATGAAATGGTTCCCGCCGCCGTTTCCGCTCTCGAAGGAACAAACATTCCAGTCGCAGCAGTATCCACTGGATTCCCTGCCGGTCTTTCTCCCTATGCACTTCGCTTGGCCGAGATTGGGGAGTCCGTAAAGGCAGGGGCCCAAGAAATTGATATTGTGATTTCGCGTCGTCATGTACTGACCCAAAATTGGCAGGCTCTGTACGATGAAATGAAAGCATTTCGGAAGGCCTGTGGCGATGCCCATGTCAAAGCAATTTTAGCCACTGGAGAACTGGGAACCCTGCGCAATGTGGCCCGGGCTTCCATGATCTGCATGATGGCGGGTGCAGATTTTATTAAAACTTCAACCGGGAAGGAAAGTGTAAATGCCACCCTGCCGATCAGTCTGACCATGATCCGGCAAATCCGGGATTATTACGAGAGAACCGGGTACCATGTCGGTTACAAACCGGCCGGGGGAATATCCAAGGCAAAAGATTCGCTCACCTATCTTTCTCTAATCAAAGAGGAACTTGGAGATCGATGGCTCCAACCTGATCTTTTCCGCTTTGGTGCTTCCAGCCTGCTAGGGGATATCGAACGACAACTAGAACACTTTGTAACCGGGCACTACTCGGCCAATTATCGACACGCAATCGGATAAGAAATGAAAGTTAAGGAAATTTTGGAAACAATGGATTATGGAGAGGCACCGGAAAGTGCTGAACAGGCAAAGGAATGGATTGCTAGACATTCCGGAAAAATGGGCCTGTATATTAATAATTCGATTGAATGCCCCGACGGACGCGATTCTTTGGAAAGCAGGAACCCTGCTAACGGAGAACTCCTAGCCCATGTCTGTCAGGCAGACAGTGATGATATTGACCGGGCAGTACATGCCGCCCGTAAAGCGCAACCGGAATGGGAAGGAATCGGCGGTCCGGCACGGGCGAAATATCTCTACGCCCTTGCCCGTCTGGTTCAGAAACATTCGCGCCTCCTGGCCGTTCTTGAAACCCTGGACAACGGAAAACCAATCCGGGAAAGCCGGGATATCGATATCCCCCTGGTCGCCCGTCATTTTTATTATCATGCCGGAGCCGCCCAGTTAATGGAAAAGGAAATGCCCGACCAGCAGGCACTGGGCGTGGCCGGCCAGGTCATTCCATGGAATTTCCCACTGCTGATGCTGGCGTGGAAAATTGCTCCCGCCATTGCCATGGGTAACACGGTGGTTCTAAAACCGGCGGAATATACCTCCCTGTCCGCACTTCTCTTTGCAGAAATTTGTATCGAAGCTGGTCTACCCGCTGGTGTGGTCAATCTCGTTACCGGGGACGGACGGGTTGGAGAAATGCTCGTGACTCATGAAGGCATTGATAAAGTTGCTTTTACCGGGTCAACCGAGATCGGTCGTAACATCCGTCAGGCTATTGCCGGACAGGGCAAGGAACTCACTCTCGAACTCGGAGGCAAATCCCCTTACATCGTATTCGACGATGCCGATCTTGACAGTGCGGTGGAAGGATTAGTCGATGCAATCTGGTTTAATCAGGGACAGGTATGCTGTGCCGGATCCCGCCTTTTTGTGCAGGAAGGAATCGCGGAAATATTTCATAGAAAACTCAGGGCACGAATGGATAAATTGCGCATCGGGGACCCGATGGACAAATCCATAGATGTGGGAGCCATCGTCGATCCAAGCCAGCTCGAATCCATCACCTGTATTGTAGAGGAAGGATTAAAGGAAGGCGGTGTACGACACACCTGCCCAGCTAAGCTACCGGAGACTGGTTGTTTTTATCCGCCCACACTCATCACCGAAGTGGACCCCGCATGTCAACTCATGCAGGAGGAAATTTTTGGCCCCGTTTTAGTGGGGACCACCTTCCGCACACCCGCAGAAGCGGTGGCTCTGGCCAATAATACCCGTTATGGCCTGGCCGCATCCATCTGGACCGAAAATATCAATCTCGCCCTCGATATTGCCCCCAAAGTGATCTGCGGAGTGGCCTGGATTAATTCAACCAATCAATTTGACGCCGCCGCTGGATTTGGCGGAAGACGGGAAAGTGGATTTGGCCGAGAAGGCGGTAGGGAAGGACTTTTCGCCTACACCCGTTCGAAAAATGCCCCCACGAATGAACTGGCTGAAGTGAAGGCTCTCCCAGGTAAGTCCGAACCGGTGGGTGCAGAAATTGACCGTACCGCCAAGCTCTTCATTGGGGGCAAGCAAGCCCGTCCGGACAGTGGATATTCCACCCCGGTCTTTTCCACCGAAGGAAAACTGCTCGCCCAAGTCGGACAGGGAAACCGTAAGGATATCCGCAATGCAGTGGAAGCGGCAGCCGGTGCCAAAGGATGGGGAAAATCCACCGCCCATCTGCGTGCTCAGATTCTTTATTATCTCGGGGAAAATCTTTCCGCCCGTAAAAACGAGTTTGCCGAACGCATTCTTAGTATGACCGGATGCGAACTAGAAACAGCCGAACTGGAAGTGAACAGTTCCATCGACCGATTATTTACTTATGCTGCATGGGCGGATAAATATGACGGAGCTGCCCACGGCGTTCCTATCCGTGGAGTCGCTCTGGCGATGAACGAACCGGTAGGAGTGATTGGAATGATCTGTCCGGACGAGTCCCCCCTGCTTGGATTAATCTCACTCCTCGCCCCTGCGCTTGCTATGGGCAACACCTGTGTGGTGGTTCCTTCTGAACCCTTTCCCCTATCCGCCACCGACCTCTATCAGGTATTTGAAACTTCAGATTTACCGGCAGGCGTGGTTAATCTGGTCACCGCAAAACATGCTGAAGTCGCCGAAACCCTCGCCGGGCATATGGAGATCGATTCCCAATGGTATTTTGGATCGGGCGGACTCTCCCCCTTAATTGAAAAAGCCTCCGCGGGGAACCTCAAGCGGACCTGGGTAAATCAGGGAAAATCAATCGACTGGAATGATTCCCGGCAGGCCGAAGGAAAAATGTTTCTCCGCCAAGCAACCGAAGTGAAAAATATCTGGATTCCCTATGGCGAATAAATTCTTACGAATTTTAAATTTTTTCTAAGAAAATGAATCCTCGTTCGTCCTAATGCGAACGATCAAATGATTCCACCCGCTTTCTTTCCTTCCTCACATTAAAACTCATATGAAAAATAAGCTGTTTCTCTTCTTTCTTTTCTCCCTCCTTCCGACAATTTCTTCCCTACAGGGTAATGTAATTGGTTATGTTGAGGATTTTGCTCTCGCTCCCGATCGTGAAGCGGTTCTCAAGGACCTGGTTCCCGGAACCCGGGAGTACTACTATTACCATGCCCTGCATGCTCAGAATGAAGGACAACATGGTGAAGTCGATAAACTAATCGGACTCTGGGTAAAACGCTATGGAGAAACCGTAAGGGTTCGTGAAATCCGCAACCGGGCAGCCTTGCTCGAATACGAAAAAAATCCCGAGAAATCGATGGATTACCTGAAGAAAAAATTGGGGCTTCGCTTTAACCATAGCCGGGTAATCGAAGGCAGAAAACCTGCTCACCCCACAAAACTCGAGCCTAAACATGTTTCCTATGATTCTTACTATCAGGAGGCAATCAAGGTATATAAAAACCTTCAGGGTTTTGAACAGCGGGGTTTGCGTAACCTCAAAGCAAATAAACTCAACGGTATTCAATTACGCGACTTTTTGGGACGAATCGTTTATCCAGACATACCCGGTCTACCACAGTTGATTCAAAAGGATTTAAAAGAAAAACAGAGTCGGGGATTTGGATCTTTGAGCATCCATCGGAACTTAACCAAGAAACAACTGGATGAACTGCTTGAACTGGACCCAAAACTTCTAAACTCCAATAATTTTGTTCAGACTTACCTTTCCCGGTTAAGCCCATCCGCTGATTTAAACCCCGAGGAGGAACCGGAAGAGAAATCCGCGTGGTTTAACCGCCAACTCCTCTTCGTCAGAACACTCTCCCCGGCCTTTAATTCCCTCAATGCCAATGTTCTCTACAATTTATTGAAACACAAAAGATCCCTTGGCAACTGGGACCGTGAACTCCTTCTGGAATATCTGGCTTTACCCCGTCCGGTTTCCTATCTACGCAGGGAATGGACCCAGGCAGAAATGAAAAAACCGGGTGCCAAATCGGTTAATTTCAACGAAGATTTTAGAAGCTTTGGATGCTTCGCTCCCATTCGTCAGGAGACTCCCCTAGTCCGTTCGATGCTTCTTCATTTTTTCGACTCAGACGCAAACTTTGATTCATTTTCAAAATATTTAACCGATGAATTCCTCAAACCGATTTTTGCAGAGGCCAAGCTGACCGCAGGAAAAGGAGATGCCGAGAAATGGTACTCGATGCTCTCGACCACTCAGCTAAAGAACCTGAGAGAAAGAATCGATTTATCTTTCGCTCATAACAATAGGCAAAGCTTTGCTCCAAGTGATCAAGTAAATCTCAAACTTTGGACCAAAAATGTTGATAAGTTAATGATCAAGGAATTCGAGATCAATGCCTTCAATTACTACATAAAAAACAGACAGGAGGTAAGCACAGCGATTGAATTGGACGGTCTTACTGCTACCCGCGAGCGGGTTATCGAGAGCGATCATCCACCCATTCGCAGAAATTTACGGTCCATCTCTTTTCCCAATCTAAAAAAGCGAGGCGTATATGTCGTCGAATTCATCGGGAATGGAATTTCCAGCCGTGCCCTGATCCGGAAAGGAACCCTCCGCCTGCTTGAAAAAATTGGTCCGGCCGGTCATGAGTTCCGGATACTTGATGAGAAGAACCAAATCTGCGACAAGGCCACGCTTTGGTTCAATGATAAAGAGTATTCGCACAAGGACGGAGTCATCCTGATTCCTTTCAGCAACAATCCGGGCTCACGAACCGTTATTCTACGGGACGGAGATTTTGCAAGCCTTGCCCGCTTTGACCACTTGGGAGAAAACTACAGGCTTCAGGTCGGATTTCATATGGATCGCGAATCCCTCAGAAGCGGAGAAAACACTACCCTCTTGGTTCGTCCGACCCTTCGCCTGAATGGATATCCCACTTCCTTGAAATTACTCGAAGAAATCCAGCTGGTGATTACCTCCTATGATCATGATAACCAACCAACCCGTATGGAAGTACCCATCGAAAAACTCGATCCGCGGGAGGAATTTGCTCATGAATTTAGGGTTCCGGAAAGGACTCACCGAA
Organism: Opitutales bacterium; assembly: GCA_028042835.1. Classification (GTDB taxonomy): domain Bacteria; phylum Verrucomicrobiota; class Verrucomicrobiia; order Opitutales; family Seribacteraceae; genus Seribacter. The sequence continues at coordinate 30,264 of JAOFOL010000003.1, forward strand.
TAGAAACATTTGTGGAGGCCAAAGTTGAGAGTCTGAGTGGCTCAAAAAAGGTAAACCTCAGGGACAATTTTTCAATCTCCATCAATGGCATAGATCAGGGTACCCAGACTGCAAGCCCCCTTCTTCTTCGTTCATCGAATGGATTTTTTCTCGAAGTCCGCGGCAAAAATGGGGAACCCTTCGTTGATTATTCTGTACCCTTTAGTTTTAAACATGTGGATTTTCGAAGGACCCGAAATCATACCCTTAAAACGGATGAAATGGGTCGTATCCAGCTTGGATTCCTCCCCAATATTCAATGGATACAGGTAAGTACCCCGAATACCCAAAAATGGGAACTTGAAAAACATGCGGTTGGGCGTTCATATTTACCAACTCTCATCCATGCCGTACTGGGCGATTCCGTCACCTTACCGTTTCCACGTTTGGGTAACCGGTTTCCAATCAATGAATTTTCCCTTTTTGAATTAAGAGCCAATTCCTTTTTCGTGGATCATTCAGACAAAATAAGCACCCTTCCCGGACTGATCGAAATCTCCAACCTGCCAGCCGGAAACTTTATGCTTAACCACCACCCGACGGCTCGTTCAGTCACCATTCGGATAACCGATGGAGAGAACCGATCCGGGTTTGCAGTATCACGCCACCATATTCTGGAGAGAAATTATGGCCCGCCCCTGTCCATATCTTCCATCGAAGCAAAAGAGGGTAAATTGCACATTCGATTGGCCAATGCTCATTCAAGTGTCCGCTTACATGTTTTCGGCACTGCATATACTCCCATTTTTGACGCTCATTCCTTACTCCAATTAAATCCCGTTCCCACGCCATCTTCCATGGCTTTGGCAATTCCACGAACTCTCTTTGTCGAGGAAAGGGATATTGGGGAAGAATATCGCTATGTATTGGAAAGACAGGGAGCCGAAAAATTTCCCGGTAACCTGCTCCCCCGCCCGGGACTAATTCTTAATCCATGGTCCGTTCGTTCAACGGAAACGGAGAAGAAAGCAGCTGAAAAGGGAGGTGAATACGCCGACCGAAAAGATCAAGCAGATTTGTTGGCAAGGGCAGTAGAGCAGAAGGCTGCCAAGATTAGCGGGCTCAATGATAAGACCAACTTGGACTTCCTCGAACATGGTACCCTGCTCTTAAAAAACCTCCGTCCAAATAAGGATGGTGTGGTCATTATCGACATCCCAAGGGACAAGGGATATCGAATGCTGAGGTTTCTTGCCCTCGACCCGATTCAACAGGTCAGCCTCGATCTTCCTCTTCCGGATGCGGGAACCATTACCAGGGAAAGACGGATGGTTACTGACTTGGATTTTGAGACCGCCCACGCCAAGCAAAAACAAGTCTCGATCCTCGAAGCCGAAAAGGATTTCAAAGTCGAAGATTTCACCACCTCCCGATTTCGTTCCATAGATTCTCTCCGTGACGCCTATGATCTTCTTTTGACGATCAATGGTAGTTCAATCGTTCGGGAATTTGGTTTCCTGATGGACTGGCCCGAACTGGAAGAGAATGAAAAGATCGAGAAATACCGAACCTATGCCTGTCACGAACTTCACTTTTTCATCTATCGTAAAGACCGAGAATTCTTTGATAAAATTATCCGTCCTTATTTGGAAAACAAAAAGGAACCCACTTTCCTAGATGACTGGTTTTTACAACGCGATCTCTCCGCATATCTCGACCCTTTTTGTTTTGATCAACTCAATGCCTTTGAAAAAGCATTGCTCTCGACCACCCGCTTCGCATCGGCCAAGGAAATGAGCAGGCATCTTTCCGAAAAGTCCGACTTGATTAAACCCGACCTCGATCTATTCGACCGGCTTTTCGAAATCGCACTCAACAGCGGGTCACTTGATCAGGAGACTGATGAATTTGCTAGCCTTGCCAAATCGGCTCGGGATCTTTCATCGCTCAAAAGAAAGTCCATGGCACTTGCACCCGTACCTACTGCTGCTCCAATGCCCATGCCCAATTCAGGAATAAGGTTCGGTAAGAGTGGTTTTGGCTTCCTTTCAGACGACAAAGCAACGATGACAGCCAAAGGATTTTTGAATAATTCTCTAAGCCGAGGTGTAAATGCTAATGCAGAAATCAGTTTTGATTCAGCTGAGGCTCTTAATGACTCCTTTAGATCGGCGCCGATGGAAAAACTCTCTGAAGAATCATCCGACTTATATTTCAAAGCCCAAAAAGAAAGTATGTTGAAAACCAAGGGAAGTGAGAAAAAAAATAAAAACTGGTACAACTACAGTGCGGGGTATTCAGATGGTGTAGGTGGTGGTGCTGCTGAACCGTTTGCAGCAAATCTAGGGCTTCGAAAACAAGCCCGTGCCTTCTACCGGAAAATGGGAAAGGTTATGGAATGGGCCGAGAGTAATTACTACCGGATAACCACCCAAAATCAGAATGCCAATCTGATACCCATCCATTCATTCTGGAGTGATTATGCCAACTATTTATCAACCGATGGAAAGAAACCGTTCCTTTCCGGTAATTTCATCTATGCGACCCGCAATGCTAATGAAATGCTCCTCGCCCTCAGTGTGCTCGATTTACCCTTTGATCCCCAAAAGACGGAAACTGAAATTGAGGAGCGCTCCGTAACCATTCAGCCAAAACAAAACCTGCTTCTTTTTCACGAGCAACTCTTGCCCTCAGAACAAAGCAAGCAAAGCGAGGTTCTGATGAGCCAAAGATTCTACCGTCTCGATTCCCGCTACCGCTACGAAAAAGGTGAGAGACTGGACAATTTTGTGGATGAAGAATTCCTTCCCGGTATTCCCTACGGCTCCATCGTGGTCCTTACCAACCCCACCTCCTCCAGGAAAAAACTCCGCCTTCTCCTCCATCTCCCCAATGGCTCAATGCCTCTGAGTAAGACCCGTACCGTGCGTAGTATTGCGGTCACCCTGGAGGCGTACTCCACCCGAACCTTTGAAAGCTCGTTCTACTTTCCACAGGTTGGAAAGTTTGGACTCTATCCAGCCCGTGCTTCATCGGAGGGAAAATCAGTCGCCTCGGCTCCATTCGCAACTTTTCAGGTGGTCAAAGAATTAAGCAAGAAGGATAAGACCTCATGGGCATGGATTTCACAAAATGGAACGGATAAGGATGTGTTCAATTACCTGAACGCCAATAACCTGAACCGCACCGATCTCAATCAGATTGCCTTTCGCCTGCGAAAGGAAAACGAGGGCGGTTCCGGCAAGTCTTTCTACGATCGGTTGCTCAAACAATTGGATACTCGTTTTCATTACCACAATACCATCTGGTCCTATGCCTTCTATCATGAGGATGTAAATCGTTTCAGCGAATTTTTGACCAAATCATCCTTTGCCAATCAGAGCGGACTCTGGATCGAAAGTCCCCTACTCAATCTCGATCCGGTGGATAGAAAAAGGTACGAGCAACTCGAATATGCTCCGCTTGTACATGCACGGGCACATCGACTGGGTAAGGAAAGAAGAATATTGAATGACCGTCTGCGTGGGCAATACCTCAGACTTTTAGATGTATGTAAATACAAGCCCGCCTTAACTCAGCAGGATCATTTAATTCTCACTTACTACCTGTTCGCTCAGGATCGTATTGAGGAAGGACTCGCCCACTTTGATAAAATCGACCGAAAAGAAATCCGGGAAAAACTACAGTATGATTATTTTGCAGTTAATGCCGCCTTTTATCGTTTGGAAATTGATAAGGCCGAAAAAATTGCCAAGACCTATGAAAATTTTTCCATCGACCGCTGGAAAAAACTTTTTGCCGAAGCCTTGGCACATGTTAGCGAGGCCAAGGCAGTGCTCGATCCACAAGTCGTGGATGAAGAAGAGAGGGATCAACAGATGGATCAGTTGGCGGATACCGAGACCAGTTTCTCCTTTGAATTTGTGGACGACCAAATTCGTTTGGAACATAAAAATATCGATTCTGCACAGGTTCGGTTTTATCCGATGGAAGTGGAACTTCTTTTCTCGCGCCAACCCTTTGCCAAAAATGACGCCGATCATTTCACCCTGGTCTCACCCGATGGTGAAGACGCTATAAAGATTGGGAAAGGGAATAAACAAACCACTTACCAGTTGCCTGAAAAATACCGTAGACAAAATGTAATGATTGAAATCGAGGCGGGAGGGAAAAGAAAAGCACAGGCTTATTATGCAAACCGTCTGAGTACGGAAGTCACGGAGGGGTACGGACGCATTCGCGTACTTGATAAAATCACCGGCAAGCCATTGCAAAAGGTGTATGTCAAGACTTACGCCCGCATGAATAATGGACAGGTCCGCTTCTACAAAGACGGCTACACCGACCTGCGGGGCAAGTTTGAATATGCATCCCTCAACACAGATGATCTCGACCAGGTCCAGCGCTTCGCCCTCCTCGTGATCGACCCCGATGCCGGCGCCCAGATCGAGGAAACCGCACCACCTTCCAGATAAATCACTTTGTCATTGCGAGGAGGACGACAGTCCGACGCGGCAATCCATCGTGTCTCGGTGAAAGTGAACGCATTTGTCTCTTCGCTTACTGGTTCACAGTGGATCGCCACGGACTTACGCCCTCGCGATGACAAATAATCAGATGATCTAAGTACTTTCCCGCGTAGGAAATTCCTTCGCTTACTTATGACTTTTTCAAGCCCGCAAAATACTTTTTGGCCGCCTCATTCACTCGAGGAGCCAGTAAAATACTTGATAAAATCGTGGGAATTGCCATCAGGCCAAAGGCAATATCCAAAAAATTGATAATCTCCGCCATGGTGGCAACAGCAGAGACGATAATGGTGAGCAAATAAAAGCCAAGCATGGGCAAACGGGCCTTTTGTCCAAAAAGAAAACATCCACATTTAACCACATAATAGGAAAATCCGAGCATCGATGAAAAGCTCAGACACAGCACTCCGGCAAGAAGCAGGTAGGGCCCAACTCCGGGAAGGGCATGCTCAAAGGCCTGCGTGGTTAGGAGCACACCATCCCCCTCGCCTGATCTCCACACATCCGTAACCATCAGGACCAGTCCGGTGAGGGTGCACATAAATAAAGTATCAATCACGGGACCCCACATCGCGACCAAGCCCTCACGAATGGGTTCCTTGGTTTTGGCAGCTCCATGAGCCATCGCCTCCGTACCCATTCCGGCCTCGTTGGAAAAAGCGGCCCGGCGCACCCCGGTGACAATCACCATACCCAAAGCACCCCCAGCCACTGCCTGTCCGGTGAACGCATCAGATAAAATCAAACTAAGAGACGGTAAAATACGGTCGGCATGAAGTAAAATAATCACCAGTGAGGTTCCTCCGTAGAGCAGAACCATTCCAGGTACAAGCCTGGCGGCAAAGGCTCCAATTCGCTTGATTCCCCCGACCACCACCATTCCAACAAGAACCGCAAGTAACAGACCGAATAAAGCATTTCCTGTCTGCACGGTCTCCTCAGTCCCCACAAACCAGCCCTGTGGTTCGAAGAACATCGAACGTACAATTTGGGTCAGTTGATTTGATTGCAGAAGAGGCAAACAGCCAAACATGCCACATGCTGCAAAAAAGACCGCCACTGGTTGCCACTTCTTTCCCAGTCCTTCCTGAATAAAATACATCGGTCCGCCCTGAACCACGCCATTATCATCCTTTCCCCGGTACATTACTGCCAAGGAACAGGTGTAGAATTTTGTAGCCATCCCCAGTAACGCACATACCCACATCCAAAATAAAGCTCCCGGTCCACCCTGGGCAATGGCCACCGCCACACCGGCCACATTACCCATCCCCACCGTGCCAGACAAGGCACTGCAGAGTGCCCGAAAATGACTGACCTCGCCTGGGGCATCCTTTTCCTGATGCTTCCCAAAGAGCAGTTGGAGGCCATGCCCGAGATAACGGAAAGGAGAAAAGCGGGAAAAAAGGGCAAAAAATCCTCCGCCACCCAAAAGAATGAAGAGAAGGTTGCCCCAAAGCCAACCAGAGAACGATGATAAAAATTCGGCCATTTCCCTTTCTAAGTTGCAGGAAATGACCAGTGGGTCACGCTCGAAATGGAGTTTTCTCTTTGATTACTGACTCAGAGAGGATCGCCACGGGCTTCGCCCTCGCGATGACAAGGGTGAAGGTAAGAGAACGGTGGGTCGACCAGCAGAGATCTTACTCTTTCGATTATTCGAAATTTCGTTCCTCATCCATCATTTCATGCTTGTGAGGACACTGAAGTCCGCTTGAATGATGGAATATGATCGCACCCATTGAAAAACAAGGTCCTAAAAATGTATTAGGGGAGACACTCGTTCCCTGTTGTAATGAACTTAGTACCGGATGGTACCGAAACGGTACTTGTGAAACCGATGCAAATGATGGGGGCAGGCATGTAATCTGTGCCCACATGACCGAAGAATTTCTTTCTTTCAGCAAAGCAATGGGTAATGATTTATCCACCCCAATGCCTCAATATAATTTTCCAGGTCTCAAAGAGGGCGATTGCTGGTGCCTATGTGCTGCCCGTTGGCAGGAAGCATTGGAGTCTGGCGTGGCACCTAAAGTTAAATTGGCGGCCTGTGAGGAATCTGCACTCGAAGTAGTAAGCCTCGAAGATCTTAAAGCTCATCAGATAAAAGAATCGGAATAAACATAGCCCCCGTTACTGGAAACGAGGGAATGATTGATTTACGATGTGATCGCGATTCTCTGGCTCATATTCATGAAGGTTACCCTTGGCTTCCCACTGCCAACTCCATTCATTGGGTGCCCATTAGTTCCAATGGAATCAACCAACCCGAAACAGAACTAATCCGCAAAACGGTCTACAATCACCAGTCCGCCCTGCTCGATTTGACGGAGAGCGTTCAAAACAGCCATTCCCCCGAGTGCGGGTTAAAAGAAAGCATGGCCAAGGTTCGTTTTGTTCGGTCCGTGTTTGCCTCACACTTAGTAAATTGACAATCCATTGGATTTCCCCTGCAAATGAGAAAGCATCCTTTATCGGCCCTGTAAGAAAACTTTTTATCTTACAATTTCTTGCTTATTTAGCAAAAGATTACAAAAAATCAATTGCGGTGATCGCCTTCTTTCATCAGAAACAGACAATCTATTGGGATGGAAATTAAGTAATGCCGACGATCGAAAAAGACTTGTGGTACAAAATCAGGGATGGAGACTCCTCCGCTTTTGGTGAGCTGTATGATGGATTCGCCGGTGCAATGTTCTCTCTTTCACTAGAAATTCTCGGCGACCGATGGGAAGCCGAAGAGGTCATTCAGGATATCTTTGCTTTTTTATGGAGAAAGCCGGAATCCTATGCCCCTGACAAAGGGAAATTTACCAGTTGGCTTTTAGTACTAACCCGTAACCGCAGCATTGATCGTTTCCGTTCACGTAAAAGAAGACTCGATCGGGGGGAATCCGATGAAATTCTTTCCGGAAGGGAAGATCAGAATGCTGCAGATGGTGCGGTGGAAGCAACCGCAAGCGATGAACGTAACTATTTACGCCAAGCCTTCGCGAAACTACCACCCGAGCAAAGTAAGGTCTTAGAACTGTCTTATTTTCGTGGTCTTAATCATGAAGAGATTTCGAAAGTGCTCGAACTCTCCCTGGGTACTGTAAAATCAAGGATCCGCTTGGGAATTGAAAAGTTACGTCATACATTATCCACTTTACGAACATGATCTTCCTTGCTAATGAAACCTTTAATTACCTTACATAGCCCAAAACTCTCCTGCTAAGCTTGTGATGCCCTTTAACCTCACTATTATGTTTTTCGTTGGAATCTCTTAAACAACAAGCTCTCGATTACACCCTAGGTGTTTTACCCAAAGAAGAATCTCTCCTCTTTGAAGCTCAACTTGAAAAAGATGATGATGCACAAATGTACCTGGTCGAAGCTCAGGAAGATTGTGCCAATCTTTCCCTGACCGCCAATCCGGCAACCTTGGGAAATGAAGTCCGTACCCGGGTCATGGAATATTGTGAACCCCACATGGATTTCGAACCATTTTTAAACTGCATGGAGATGGAACGGTTGCGTAGCAGTTTTTCTCCTTCTGAAAACCGATACCAAGGGGGGGGGGCTTTCGGTCGATCTTAGTGATATTCAAGTAGGGGCGATCAAGGATAATGTACGGACAAATTACGACAATCTCCTACAGCTTCTTCCTCTACTCTCAGGAAAATCGAAAGCAGCAGCTGGTGAGTTTTCTGAGCTTCAAAAAACTCTCCGGTCCACTCCCTCCTTCAATTCGGGCATCGAACGTGTCTTGGATCATGATCTTTCGAGCGAAGACCCGGCCACTCGTTCAGTCCTGCGGACGACTTTAGCCACTCTGCCCTCGCTCTCCTTTTTCTCTGACCGTCTGCGTGAAGATCAGGCAAATCTCGCGGACACCCGCAGGCTATTTTATTTGTGTCGGGACCAACTCAAAATCATGCGGGCTTCTTTTAAAGATCTCGACCCTGACCGACTGGTAGATGATGAAAAGTTGCGCCTGCATGGAGCCGGGCTTCTCCAAACTAAATGGTGGGGAGCCGAGCATGCTTATTTTTCCTCAAAAGGTCAGGTGAAATGCGGACATTTCTTTGATGGGCCCGTCACCGAGAGATGCGTAGAATTTGCGGAATATGATGCAAATATGTATTGCCTGGCCAATTTACTCGCACCCCGTTCATCGACTGGAGACTTTCATATGGAGTTGATGAAAGATGCGATTCCCGGAGCCACCCTTGCTGTGGCCACTGCCAAAATGTCAGAGTCAAGTTTTCAATCCATGAAATTCATAACTGGAAACATCTCTGACGTTTCTGGCTCGTTTAAGCAGGACCATTTCCTTTGGAAACTGATTGAAGACTCCATGGTCCGGGGTCATCAATCTGACCATCTTGGTGAACTTATGGAAAAGAAAGTTTTCGGGGCTAACCGTCTCGGGGATCAGGTCTACCTGTGGTTTGCCTGGCCCGCCATTACATAAGCCCACTGCGGGGCAGAGGCTTCCACCGAAAATCCTTTGCAATAATGGGCAACCGCCGGTGCCACCAAAGGCTCCGGCATTCCCTGAGATTGAAAAAGCTCTCCTGCATAGGAAGCGTTATCCAGCCTGAATCCATCGTACGGACGATGTCTGACTTCTGCCGAGCTCAGATTATTATGCAAGCTACGTTGGGCCCAGAAACGGTACCGTTCCAACAAAAAGCGGTCCAGAGGATCCTTCGCCGGGTGACTTGTTTTGGAGATATTTTTTATCTGACCTTCCAAACGGGACGGAACCTTGCTGGAAATCGAACGGGTGCATGAATTGTATACAAGAGATTTCCCTATCTTGCTGTGGGAAATAGATGCAAACCGGTAATTTAAACCATAGAGCATCTTGGCTCCTGCAACGGCAAACAGATCTGTTGAATCAAGTGAATGGAACCAAACGCCTTTCTTGCCCTCGGCGTTACGGACATAAGTTCGTAGGTTAACCTCGTTAAAACTCCCCCACGGTATCCAACGGGCAGGACGGATTCGCAGTCCCGACAAATGAAACCCGACAACACTTGCCCAGGGTTCCCCTTTATAAAGATCAAGTTCCAAATCATCCGGAATGGTCGGCCGTAGAATCTCAGCCGGCAAAGGCCAATGTAATAAGAGGAGGTCTCCCCAGTGCTGAGACATGAAGGTATCCAAAAATGACCGAATCATCCGGGCTTTCCAAAAATTTCTTCCAGCTTAACTTTTCGGTAATCGAAAACTCGCTGAAGTGTTCGCCTGACAAAGAGAAAATTTGCAAGCAAGCCAAGTGGTCCCAACGGAACGAGATAGCGGATATCATCGGTCATTTGGGTGCCACCCTCCACCTCTTCAAGTTTATGTGTATGTAACCATAATTTATAAGGACCCACTCGCTGCTCATCCATAAAAGAAAAACCTTCTTCCACATATTTAATTTCTGTAAGCCAAGTGGACCAGCCAAGGAGAGGTATCTTCACGCGATACTCCAGTAATAACCCGGCATATGTCTTCTCGGGGGATTCCCCAATGATTTCAAATGCCATGTCGGGTGGCGTAATTCGATTTAAATTTTGTGGCACAGAAATGAACTGCCAAAGGTCTTTTCTCGCAACAGGGAGAGTTTGGGTTTGATGTAGATGATGCACAAATTTTTAAACTATCAACGATTGGTGTTCCTCGCAACCTCCCCTTGACGATATCGAGATCTGTAAGTAAAAGAAATTAATGAAATTTCTTGGTATTCTCCCCCTCTCTTTATTTATAATTTCGATCCAATACGGTTCCGCACAGGAAGGTATGTCAGAATTGGCTGCTGTGCGACTGGCCTACGAAAATAGCTCGGACCGTGAACTTAAAGGACTCAATGCCGAAATTGGTTACGATCAATGGGAAATCCGTACGCCGGTCTTTTTCAAAGAATGGGGAGACTGGAAATTTGCCGGTGGAGTACGCTATCAATCCACTGATATCGATGTAAGTGATCCCACTGTCCTTGACGAGAATAGACTTCATTCATTGGACCTGGCTTTTTTCCTCAGCAAAAAAAAGAGCGAGACTTTGGACTGGCTATTGCTTTTTAACCCAAGTCTTGCCGGAGATTATGAAAACACTGGAAGCGAAGCATTTAATTACCTAACCATTGCAGGTGTAAAATGGAAACAAAGTGAGACCTTACAATGGATATTCGGTGCGGTTTACACCACTGGAATTGGAGATGATCTGTTCGTCCCGGCAATCGGTTTTATCTGGGAACCTTCGGATCGATCGAGCTTGGTGTTTGCTGGTCCAATCCTTCGGTATAGCTACGAAATATCCGACTCCTTGGAACTAAACCTGGGAGGACAGTTTGTGGGCAATCGTTGGAATACAGAATCGATCTATGGTGGAAACCTGGAACAACGAAACTTTCGCTACCGTTCCTACCGCCTATCTGCCAACTTGAAATGGAATTTGGATGATCACAATTCCCTCTTTGTTGGGGGTGGCTATGATTTTGCAGGAGAAATCGAAATTGAATCCACCTCCCTCAATTCAGATCGCGATGTGGAGAATGGTGGAGTTTTCGAAATCGGCTATCAATATCAGTTTTAAAGAATAATTGAATCGGCGGCATCCCAACCCGAAAGGGCTGCATTTTCGATTCTCTCCCCACCGAATCCGTCACCCGCCAAGGTTAGGTTTCGCTCGGATGAGTGCCAATGGCTTGCCCCAAAGGTAACCACGGGCTTGGCAAAACCCCAGCGATGAGAAGCCCAGGAAGTAATTTTAACGCCCAACTGGTCTTCTGTAACGGATAGTAATTGTGGAATTCTTTCCGGGTCCGGTGCATCCCAAAATTTCTGCGAATATTCATCCGAGGCATGAATAGTACAGGATGGATCTTCGGAAATCCCTTTGATTTGATTATCGGATATCCAATCAATTTCATCCACTGGATGAGTAATGGTACCCGGATGCTCAAGCATAGATGGTCGGTCCATAATACCCAAAACTGCCAAGCAGCGGGTATGGCGGATTGAACGCAGGCGTGACAAGGTGAAATCATCCAACTCATATTCACTTCTTTGAAAAAGATCCAATAATTGAACCGAGGGGATCGTTAAAACTAAATGATCGGACTTTAACATGCGTCCCTCCCCACCCTTTTCCTCCACGGACCATCCGGATTCATTTCTATAAATATGTTCCACGAAAAAGCGGGTCTCCACCCTGAACTCTCTCGCTAAAATCTTTGCCGGAGAAGTCATTCCATCCATGCCCCGATATCTATGACCCGTGGGAAGGTCAGGGCGGCCAGGTATATGGTCGTACCATGGAGTGACCGCATTTTCCTTTTGCCAATGAGATAAAAGTTCCAGCATTCGTGGATCACGGGCCGTAAAAAACTGAGCACCATGATCTATCCTGGCACCCTCCATTCGACGGGTTGCCATTCGGCCACCAACACCCCTACCCTTTTCCAAAAGAGTTACCTCATGACCTGCTCTCTCGAGACGCCAGGCACAGACACAACCAGATATTCCAGCTCCCACAACTATTATTTTCATTATGTAGTACCCTATCGTATTCTTGGCCGATGAAAAGAAATACTCAAAGAGAGGCCTTGGAAGAATCCATCTAAATGGGTAATAATAAATCGTGAAAATTAAACCTAGACCTGCCCATGAAAGAGGACAAGCCGAGCATGGTTGGTTACATGCACGCTTTACCTTCTCGTTTGCAAACTACTACGATCCCGAGCATTGCGGGTTTCATTCCCTCATCGTGATGAATAACGACATCATTGAGCCAGGTGGAGGGTTCCCTTCGCATCCCCATAGCGATGCTGAAATTTTCACCTATGTCATGCGTGGAAAACTTGAACATCAGGACAGTATGGGAAACGGTTCAGTAATCGAAGCCGGCGATCTACAGTACATGAGTGCAGGAGAAGGTGTCAGGCATAGCGAGTTTAATCCCTCAACGGATGAACAAACCGAACTTTACCAGATTTGGATGCTTCCAGACCAAAAAGGCGGTACTCCTCGGTATGCTGAAAAGAAATGGGGGGAAGAAAAAATGGAAGGCGAAAACAGACTCCTTTTCTCAGGAAGTGGACGGGATGGATCAACTAAGATAAGACAATCCGCAGAATTTTCCATGGCATACCTGAATGAAAAAAATGACCTAACATTAAACATACAGAAAAAATTTCCTCATCTATGGATTCAAGTAATTGAAGGCGAAATCAACCTTGATCCTCACATACTGGGAAAAGCGGATGGAGTGGGAATTGAGAACCAAGATTCACCTCTGATCATAACGGCCAACCAAAACACTCGTTTATTTATTTTTCGGTTAGGAACCTAAATTTATTAACAAAAAAAGAGAGTTCGGAACTCTTTCACTCAGAAATATAATCTATTTCTTTGACCTATTCCATTTCCGTGGTACGGATAAAGGTCTATTTTTATGAACGATATCCCTGCAGAATATCACAACCTAGTGGAAAGTCTGGCTGGAGAACTCCCAAGCATTCCTCTGATAATGAATGACTTACTCAAGATCATTTCTGATTCAAACGCGGCCTTATTTGCTTTGCGTGACATAATTAAGAATGACAAAGCAATATTTTCAAAAGTCTTAAAATTCGCCAACAGTGTGGAAATTCGTCAGGGGACAACTGAAAGAATTACCAGTATTTCGGATGCTATCCAAAGATTAGGACTGGAAAATGTAAAAAAAATAGCCCTTAATACATCCGTTTTTAAACTTTTTGAAGAGCTTGATAATCAGGAAAATTTTAAACTCGATGACTTATGGATGCATAGTTGCGGAGTTGCCATTGCGACGGAAACTCTTGCCGAAAGATTTGAATCGAAATTATCCGAACATGCCTACTCCTGTGGATTATTACATGACCTTGGAAAGCTAGCCAAAATAAAATTCTCACCTAAAAATTTTGTGTTCGAAATTAATCATGCATCGGAAAATAATTTCTGCATCCACACCACCGAGCACAATTTGCGATCCTTGAAACATGATGTGCTCGGAGCCTTAATCGTACAAAAATGGGGAATTTCCCCCGTCGTTGAAGAGACCACGCGCTGGCATCACACGGTAAAGAAAAGCGATAGAGGTGGTATTGAAGACCCCAACATGCACAAACTGATCGACTTGGTAAAACTTGCGAATCATTTAATTAAAGAACTTCAATTTGGAAACAGCGGGTACTCTGCGAAACCAGATCTACCCCCGGAATTTTTAAGGAGAAGAAAAATTGACGCAGAGGAGTATAAGAATTGCAAGGAAGCAGTGGAGACAGCACTGGATGCAGAAGCCGATCATCTTGCAATATTTTCCAAAGAGTAAATTACCAATAGTCTGTGAGATATGAATATCCCGCTACCTGATGCCCAAATTCAAGTCTTTGAAAATCACTTCGAAGAACAACAAGCCTTACAATTATTTAACAGATTGGAAAGTAATATTCCATGGGTTCAAAACAAAATACGATTTTATGGAAAAGAGAGTTTGGTTCCCCGTCTTGAATCATGGCATGGTGATGAGGGTATGTCGTATACTTATTCGGGAATTTCAATGCAGGCCAAGCCTTGGACAGAAGAGTTACTGGAAATTAAACATTCGATAGAACCGATCGTCGAAACGACCTTTAATTCCGTTTTAATTAATTTTTACAGGGATGGAAAAGACCGGGTGGCCTGGCATAGTGATGATGAAAAGGAACTTGGAGAAAATCCCGTTATCGGATCTGTGAGTCTTGGAGCAGAGAGAAGGTTTAAACTTCGACATAAACGCTACAAAGAAAACCAACTTTCGCATGAAATTATGCTGAACAATGGAAGCTTGCTGCTCATGAGTGGAACAACTCAGCATAATTGGCTACATGAAATTCCCCGCACGGCCAAACCGATTGGTCCACGAATCAACCTTACCTTTCGAGTAATAAAACAGTAGAAAATAAATTCACTGCCTGACCGATCCCGTATTGCTCAATTTGCAAAATTGTATTCTACTTGATCCAACATCATACTTTACGCGATTTATTCCTATTGAAACACTTGTTTATAGTTTTATTTTTTTCCCTCACGACATCGGTCTCATTCGCCTACGAATCCATGCATGAAAAAACTCCAGTCGGAAAAATCATGATCCTTGATCTGCCTGCTCGAACCGCATTGGAGGCTTCGACGGAAAAATCATATTTCAGTGAAAATAATGGTCTTTTCAGGAAACTATTTAAATACATTAACAATAACGATATCTCAATGACTACGCCGGTCGAAGCCGATATTAAACCCGGGAAAATGAGATTTTTTGTCGGATCGGATGATCAAGTAAAACAAATTTCATCGTCCAAAGATGTTACTGTTCGGAAATTGTCTCCTTCGAAAGTTGTCGCGATCGGGATCCGTGGAAGTTATTCCGAAAAAAGATTTGTTGAAAATAAGTCTAAACTTACAAGCTGGATTAAAAATAATAAGCAGTATGAACCATCCGGCGAAGCTTACGGAGTTTATTGGGATGGCCCTTTCATACCAGGCTTCTTTAAGCGTTCAGAAATACATCTTCCTGTGAAAATATTGGAAAAGAAAAAAAAACAAAATCCTAAAGAATCTCAAAAATGAAAATTCAGTTACTCTTACTCTTACCTATCCTTACTATGAGCTTATCCGCTAAATCCATTTACGAACACGACCTCAAATCAATCGATGGGGAATCAACCAACCTGGCCGAACATAAGGGGAAAGTTATCCTTATGGTCAATGTCGCTTCACGTTGCGGATTCACCCGTCAATATAAAGGATTGGAAGAATTATATGCGAAATACAAGGACAAGGGATTGGTTGTCTGTGGATTCCCATGCAATCAATTTGGAGGACAGGAACCAGGTACAGAAGCAGATATAAAAGAATTTTGTTCCACAAAATTTGGTGTTTCCTTCCCCATGTATTCAAAAATTAATGTGAATGGTCCGGATCGTCATCCGATATATAATGATATTATTGGTGAAAGTGGTCCTTTGAAAGGGAATATCAAATGGAATTTTGGAAAAATTCTTGTTGGAAAAGATGGTAAACCAATTGACCGTTTTGGAAGTATGACTTCTCCCTCATCCAAGAAGTTAATCAAGGCAATCGAAGAGGCTCTTCAGGGATAAAAACGCTTTTTAGATTTGTTATTCCCGCACTCACTCTGCTTTCTTTAAGTGGGTGTGTAAACATGGAATGGCGGGGTGGAATGATACCCCATTTTGGATTCTCCAAAGGCAAAACACTGAATGATGAGCGATCAAGGGATTTCTATCGACCACCACTACGAGATACCTCTGAAAATTGGAATCAGTTTCGTGGACCCGAAAGGAATGGTCACATCCCGTTGCAGTCTGTTTCCACCGACTGGACCAAACCTCCGAAAACGAGATGGTCTACCCCGTGCGGACTTGGGCATTCCTCCATCATAACCTCTGGTAGGCTTGCTATCACCATGGAGCAGGATCAGGATCAAGAGATTCTGATTGCGAGAAGTTTTGAAGATGGACAGGAAGCGTGGAGGGTTGCGGAGAAGACCAAGTGGCACGATATGTTAAGTGGAACAGGCCCCCGCTCCACCCCAACCCTGCACAATGGTAAGTTATACACTCTCTTTTCCCATGGTAAACTCTCCCGGGTGGATGCAAGTTCCGGAAATGTGGAATGGAGCATACAGGTTACTTCTGAAAGTTATGAATTCCCTGAGTGGGGTCTCGCTATCTCTCCCTTGATTTGGAACGACATGATTATCCTCAGTCTTGGTGGAGAAAAATCTGCGATTAAGGCCTATTTAATCAATTCGGGAGAACAAATCTGGCAATCCGAAGTCTCCGGAAAAGCTGTATACTTATCCCCTGAAGTTCTCCGCCTCCTGGACGAAGATCACCTCATTGTCTCCTTGGTCGGAAAAATTGTATCCCTGGATCCAATGAACGGTAAAACCCTATGGGAAAAACCGTGGAAGATTTTTATGAATAATGTCCAAATTGTACAGCCTATCGCGGTCTCCAACGATTCCATTGTTATGGCTGCAGGCTATGGGAAAGGTGCGGAATGCTTCAGCATTTCCCGCGACGAAGAGAGCAAAAAGTACCGCGTTCAATCGTCCTGGAAGTCCAAAGATTTAAAAGCCAAATTTTCCAACCCCATACTCAAGGATGGCTATCTCTACGGACTTAGCGAAAACCTGCTGGTTTGCCTGGAAGCGAAAACAGGCAAACTTATGTGGCGGGGAAAAAAGTACAGCTACGGTAGAATTCTCTTGGTTGATCAAAAATTGTTGATTCTTGGCCATTCCGGCGTGCTTTCAGTCATCGATTCCACTCCCGAAGAATTTCGTGAAATTTCCTCCCGGCAACTCCTAAGTAATGCCCGTTGCTGGAACGGACCCGCCTTTGTCAATGGCTACCTGCTTGCCCGTAACGGTGAACAGATCGCCTGCTTCGACTTCGGGAAATAGAATTAATTTTCTAACTTGATTTCCCGCATCCCTTTGTTGGTGAAGGAGAATGACGAGGTTTCCGAAGTTATTGAAACCGGATTTGGCTTCCATGTGATTAAAATAACCAACTAATTCAGATTCATTTACTTTAGAAGTCTCTTTTATTAGAATGCATAAGAGGCTTTTTCTTTAATGAACAGCACTTAAAGACAGGAGAAGATTATGCTTTGCCAAAGAGAATTCAATTAAGTCGGCGGAGTTTAAAATCTAAGAATACAGAAATAAGCAAATTCCTTGTTTTACTCAAATTCGAGTATAATAAAAATCTACTGATAAATTCCTTAAAAATAAGGAAATCAAAGCGTGGTATTATTCCCCAATCAAATCGGTTGGAATTAGAAATAATACCCATCTTTTACTGAAGCCCACCTTTCTAATACCCAGCAGAATACACTCTAAATTATGATAATCAATGACTTATGATTTCATCAACTGATTGGCACAAAATATGAATAAGTTAGTCTAACAATTCCTAATAATAAAAAATAAATGAAAACAAAATTACTTATTACAATACCTCTATTTCTTTCTGCTACTTTGTTTGGAACTCCAGACCAAAAGGATAAAACCACAACAACTAGTTCTCTAATCCGTGCTGAGATTTTGAAGATATTTGATAGCGATGGAGATGGAAAGTTGAGCATGACTGAGCGATTTGCGATGCGAAAGAAAATGCAGGGTAGAAAAAAGGAACTTATCCAAAAGTTTGATAAAGATGGGGATAGAAAGCTAAATGATGAGGAACGAGCCACAGTCAGAAAAGCATTTGAAAAACGTAAGCCGGAATTCTTTGAAAAGTCTGATACAAGCAAAGAGGAAATTCGTGATCAGGCTGAAACGAACGCTAGCCGGACATCCGATCTTTAATTAATAATTGAATATTTGTCATGATTGAATCAAATGGAATTTTAGGCCCATTGATGTCACAATCTCACACGCTAGGTCGTTCACACTTAACAGATAAACAATCTCAACATATTACAGAGACATTAAGTAAGTACGATCCAAATAATCTCACTAAAGCTGATGCTAAAGAAATTGTATCAAGTTTCCGGGAAGCGGGAATCCGACCCAGCAAAGCATTAAAAGAAGCAATATTGGCTGAAGGGCTTGATGCAAAAATACTTGCTAAAAAAGGTGGCCTTCAGCCTCCGCACCCCAGTGGTACAACGGAAAAGAAGGAAAGCCTCAATATTAGTGAGAATCAGTTGAGCGAACTCTACAAACTACTTCAACAATACCACAATGATGATTCATTAGATAAAGATCGAAATTCTTTATTAAATTCCATCCAGGGAGTGTTAGGGAGCGTGGAGATGATTGGAACCAAAGAAGTTGCTAGGGCTCATGAAACTAATCAGAAAATGATCAAAACCGTTTGAACAAAATATTCTCAATAAACTCGTATTCATTCTTTGAATAAAAAATCTATTTAACGGATCCTTTACGTAATCAGAATAAAAATATAACTGATTTCGTTATGAGAGACTCCTTGAAGGGGATTATTTAGTAAGTTTAGCGGATAAGCCTTTGGCAAAAATTAGCAATCGTTGACAAAAATACTCTCACATTCTTCTTAAGAGTTATTGAAATTGAAAAAATAGAAGCAAAAGGAGGACTCGTACGATAGTAAAGTTGGGTAGCAATTAAAAAAGACAAAAAATTTGAGAAAAAATTCTTCATTTCAGTAATAACAATTTTAACTTTTATTTTAAATGGCAAATCACAAGATACTCTTGTGTCAGCTTTTTTTGGACTTGATAATGCACTACCAAGTTTAATGTGTGGTCAATTCGGAAGCCTGTTAGATGGTATGCCTGTTAATTTTAGATTCCCATTAAATTCATCCAGTTTATCGGGAACTGATTTTGAAGTTGTAGATAGCCTTGGAAATATACACATCCCAATGTGTGCTGTTTTAGCCCCAGCTAATGAAAACGGAGAAAATCGAACTGTGCTTCTGTTAGGTGAATTTGGTACCGCTGTTACCAATCCACCTGTTGAAGTCAGAGTTGTAGGGGATTTATTTACAATTGATACTTTATCTGGAGAGTCCGCTTGTTCAGAAATCATAAACCTGAACGGAACTACTAGCACGAATGTTATTCCGCTTGCTGATGGACCAAGTTTATTCTTTGCCCAAAGAATTGATGGCAATCTGAATGAATGTAATTCAGGAACACAAACGATTCAAGTTGCCTGGGATGGTGGTATTACACCGTGTATAAGTGGTGATACAGAATCTGACTTGTTTCAATACTATATTGGTTATTCTGATAGTTCAGGAGTTCTAATCCCGCATGTACCTATTTCGATAACCGATATTGATGACAACGACAACTTTCACCAACTTTGTTTTTCTACAAGTGATGAAATTGTTAAAATTTCAATGATGGCTAACACTGTCAAAGACCCAAACCACGATCCAAATTTATACAGCGAAATTTATGTTAGTTATTCATACTCACTATCCACTTCATCCTCTCCTTCTAATTCTGGTACCGTAAGTGGTGATGGTACTTACAACTCAGGCTCAACGATTTCTATCTCTGCAACTCCATCCAATGGCTATCAATTTAGCCATTGGTCTGGCGACACTTCGGGCTCCAGTAATCCGCTTTCGATTACCATCAATCAAGATACAAGCATCGTCGCAAACTTCTCTGTAACTGGTACGAATAATACTTCTGACAACAATAGTTGGTCGAGTGCTGTTAATCTTGGTAATGGTTGGAGATCTTTTTCTTGGTTTGGAAAATTTTTTGAAGTTTCTCAAAATTGGATCTATCATGTGAAAATGGGATGGCTCTACCGATTTGGTGATGACCTTAATTTATTATGGTTTTACTCTCCTCAACACGGTTGGCTTTTCACTTCAAAATCGATTTTCCCCTACCTCTATGCTCATAATTCAAAATCCTGGCTTTATTGGTCAGAAAGTAAGCTTTATATTTGGAATAATTCGCAATGGAATACGATTTAATGCATGTCATTACTCGACCTCCAGAATTTCATTCCAATCAGTCGTGTAGCGGGGCGTGCGCATCTCCCGGCGCATCCGCCATTGTTTTCCAATCCCCTGCCCTCCCCAAAAAGCACCTCCTGCTCCATAGCGACTGGCGGCTTCCTCCACCGCATTAACAAATTCACTACGACGGGAACTGCCATGTTCTTCAAATAATAACCCCTGTCGAAAAGAAGAGGATACTAAATCTAAAAGAATAACCCCGGCCTTTTTGTAGGCATAACCGGGGCGGAACATACTCCGAAGTAAACGCTTCGCATTCTGAACAATCCGAATGGGATCATCAGTGGGCTCATCCAATGTCAATGTCCGGGAATTTGCATACTGAGGCTGATCTTCACGAAAACGGTTAGTCATGATAAAAACTTGCAATCCAGAAACCAGGGATCCCTCAGAACGAACCTTTCGGGTAGCCCGGATAGCATAATTGGCAACCGCTTCCTCCAGTTCCTCCAAGTCTATGACTGGTTTTCCAAACGAGCGGGAACAACAGGTATTTTTACGGGGAGGAGCCACTTCCTCAAGTTCCAGGCACGAAACACCGGCAAGTTCGCGTTGTGTTCGCTCCAGGGTAACTCCCCCAATTGCCCGAATTGAGGCTGAGGGTACACGGGCGAAATCCCAGGCATTCAATACCCCAATCCTGCGTAACCGGACACTGAGGCGGCGACCGACACCCCAAACATCTTCAATGGTAAGGCTTCGTAAGATCTTTTCATCACCACAATGAATCATACTGCACCCCGTTCCCTTTTTTTTCGCTAAACGATTGGCTGCTTTAGCCAAAGTTTTTGTCGACCCAAGGCCAATAGAAATTGGAATACCCGTCCATTTTTTGACCTGATCACGTATTCGAATACTTATATCCAAAGGATTCGTTACGCCTGTAAGATCAAGAAAGGATTCATCAATCGAATACACTTCCAATTCCGGGGCAAAACGGGCAAGTACAGAAACCACCCGCGATGACATATCCCCATAAAGCTCATAATTGGAGGAAAGCACCACCACTCCATTGCGTTCACAAAGATTTCGAATTTGGTGATACGGTGCTCCCATAGGAATCCCAATCGCCTTCGCTTCATTCGAGCGGGCCACTGCGCACCCGTCATTGTTGGATAATACAATTACCGGTCGTTTATCGAGGGACGGGCGAAAGACGCGTTCACAGGAAACATAAAAATTATTACAGTCAGCTAAAGCAATCAAAGAGAATGGACTACATTGGTAACCACTCCCCATAAATGGGTATCATCCTGCTCTTGAAAATCGATGGGGGGATAGTCGGGGTTTTCAGGCATAAGCCAGGTTCTGCCCTTGGATCGACGGAACCGCTTGACTGTAAGCTCTCCATTAATCGAGACGATAACGACCTTGCCATTGATCGCTTCAAGACTACGGTCCACCACCAATAAATCGCCATCATGGATACCGGCTCCAATCATCGAGTCTCCACGGGCCCGCACGAAAAAAGTAGCAGTGGGTTCACGAACGAGATGAGTATTTAAATCCAAGACCCCTTCCGCATAATCATCTGCTGGCGAGGGGAAACCGGCGGGCACTGCGTGACCGTAAATAGGCACAGCATCTTCTCGTTCCCTCACAAAACGGAGTACTCGATCAATCTTACTGACAGGTATACGCACAGGTTTGGTGGGTTCACCATAATAATTGGTTCCTTGAGGGCGCCCTGCACCGGTTCTTTTTCCTCCACGAGTCGTCATAAAATTTGAATAATGTTACAATATTCAAAAAAAGCAAGTAAACGATCTGTAAAAACTTGATCTAAAGGAAGAACTTCTACGATCTATACTTGTGGAACTTATAAGCAAATCAAATTCTATCAATCATCTAATCATTGGCGCATCCCGTGGAATCGGGCGGGCACTGGTGGATATATCAATAGAAGCAGGTAATCAAGTGTACGCTCTTTCCAGGAGTGCCCCCGAAAATGAAAGGGAAGGATGCAAATGGATCACTGCCGATGCGACGCAGCCAGATACCTACATGGATTCCCTTCCTGAAAAAATCAACGCTCTCACATTTTGCCCTGGCAAAGTAATCCTTGGCCCAATCAAGCGACTGAAAGCTGAACAGATGTTGCAGGCTTATCAAACCAGCGTGTTGGATGCATTTACAGTTATACAATCTTTATTGCCCAGACTGGAAGGTTCCATCGCATTACTTTCATCGGTAGCAGCCAGAACCGGGCTCCCCAATCATTGTGCGATTTCTGCAGCCAAGTCGGCTTTGGAAGGCTTTGCTATTGCCTTGGCAGCTGATTTAGCACCGAAAGTTAGGGTAAATGTAGTGGCCCCCACTCTTACCCCCACAGAAATGGGTACCGCGATGGTGGGCGGAGAAAAAATGCTCCCCATGATCGAGCAGAGACATCCATTAAAGAGAATTCCTGCAGTTACTGAGATTGCATCCACCCTCGCCTTTCTCCATTCAGCAGCGGCCACATCCATAACCGGACAGGTATTGAAAGTGGATGGTGGTCTTTCACAGTTACGATTGAATTCATGATTGCGGAAGTTTCCTCCTCCGCTCCCGTTCTTGTCTGGTTTAGAAAAGATTTGCGCTTACGGGATAATCCATCCCTAAACGCCGCTCTTACTGCTAAGCGTAAGATCATCCCTGTATATATATGGGATGAGGAAGAAGGCGGGCAATGGAGCCCCGGAGCAGCGGCTCGCTGGTGGCTACACCATGCGTTGGAAAGCCTGGGGAAAGAAATCAGTAATTTAGGGGGTGAGCTTATTCTAGCCAAAGGAAAGGCAGCCGATTTAATTTCTCAAATCGCTCAAGATCATGGAGCAGATCAAGTTCTTTACGGCAGGGCTTACGACCCTCCCGGATTGGCCACACAGGAAAAAGTGGAAGAGACTCTTGATCAAGCCGGGATCGATACAGCCTCTTTTAACGCCTCCCTTTTGCAGGAGCCATGGGAAACCAAAAATGGATCAGGAAAACCCTTCCAAGTATTTACTCCTTATTGGCGGAAATCCCGTTCAATTATTTACCGTGAACCGTCTGAATACGAGATAACAGAGCTGTCGTTTCATAATTCGCCTACTTCTAGAAATTCACTTAATCAACTTGATCTACTCCCGGATCACTCCTGGCATGAAAAGCTTACGGAACACTGGGTAGTCACAGAATCCGCAGCCCATGAGCAACTTGAAAGAACGGTCAACGAAGTAACTCATTCCTATGCTACACGCAGGAATCATCCATCTGTCAATGGCACCTCCCGCCTGTCACCCTACCTTGCCTGGGGTTTAATTAGTCCCCGACAAATCTGCCAGAATGTCCTTCAGGCTGAAAACGAAGGAAGCCACCGTGGAGAGAACAAATTTCTGGTCGAAATCGGATGGCGTGAATTTTCCTACCACCTACTCTATCACTTCCCATCGATTCCAGACCAACCTCTACGGCCCAAATACGCGGCATTTCCTTGGCTCGATGACAAGGAAAACCTCAAACGCTGGCAATTTGGAAACACGGGCTACCCTATGGTCGATGCCGGTATGAGGCAACTCTATGAAACCGGTTGGATGCATAACCGGGTGCGCATGGTGGTGGCATCGTTCTTAGTCAAACATCTGCTTATTTCTTGGACGGAGGGTGCCCGATGGTTTTGGGATACTCTGGTCGATGCTGATCTGGCAAGTAATACTCAGGGATGGCAATGGGCTGCCGGTTGCGGGGCGGATGCGGCCCCCTATTTTAGAATTTTCAACCCAATCACCCAAGGGGAAAAATTCGATACCCGCGGACTTTATGCCAAACGCTGGATTCCATCTCTCGAAAAACTTCCATCCAAATGGATATTCCGTCCTTGGGAAGCCCCTGCTACCATACTCGAAGAAAATGGTGTAGATTTAGGAAGCAACTATCCGGAACCATGTGTTGACCACGCAGAAGGTCGAGCCCGTGCTCTCGCTGCCCTTGCCACCCTTAAGACACCGTAAGTGAGAGGCTTTCTCCACACTCCACCTTCACTCTTTTCCATTCCATCATGAAAACCGCAGTCTTATGGTTTCGGAAATGTCTTCGTTTAGACGATAACCCATCCCTCGTTCAGGCATGTGAAGACAGCAATGTGGATTCCATTCTGCCAATTTTTATTTTGGACCCGGGAATTGTTGGTGAAGGCTTTGAAAAATATGGAAAAAACCGCTTACGATTTTTACTTGAAAACCTTGAAGATCTTGATCAGCAATTACAGGCTAAAGTATCCAATCCTCTGCATATCTTTCATGGTTCCCCATCCAACGCAGTTGTCGGTTTACAAAATTATTTAAAAGACAGGATGTATTCCTTTCATTCTGAATACTGCTCTGAACCTCATGGAAGATCGATATCCCAAAGTATACAGGATACCCTTTCAATAGATAAAGATATACCCTGTCACTTTCACCCTGCTTCCCATACCATCCTGGATTTGGAAAAAACAATCTCTGTGGACGGATTTAAAAATCCAAAATCGATGAAGGATATTCAGAAGATTTTTTCCTCAACATTCTCTATTGATCAGGATGGTTTTTTTCAGATTCCGGAGATTTCACCGGAACCAAAAGTTTTAAAACCGCCTCCGAGTGATTTTAATTTCCAATCCTGTGCCCAACTCTTCAAAGGAGACCTGCACACCTGTTCTTCCCTACGAATCAAATTTTCAAAACTTAAATTTTTAGATACGACTGATGAGAACTGCTATTTCAAAGGCGGAGAAAGCATAGCTCGGGAGCGCTTAAAAGAAAAAGTTTCCACCCGTCATGATTATGTAAACACATTCAAAAAACCAAAAACATCTTCAACGAACATACCCTCTAATCCCCGCGAACCGAGTACCACGGGTCTTTCTCCTTACATAACAATTGGTTCATTATCAGTCCGCCGACTGTGGAAAGAAGTTGAAAAAGCAAATCGGACGGGTCCCCATAGTACCCCACCCGAATCCTTACACGGACAACTACTTTTCCGTGAAATGTTTTATCTCCTTTCGCGATCCGTAGAAAATTGGGATCAGGATCAGAACAATTCTATGTGTAAGGAAATCAAGTGGGGAGAACACGATGATATAAAGATGACTGCATGGGAAGATGGTAAGACTGGATTCCCGTTAATTGATGCCCTGATGAGACAGTTGAAATCCACCGGTTGGATGCACCATCTTGGCAGGCATGCGGTTTCCTGTTTCCTCACCCGCGGACAACTTTGGCAGCATTGGAAAAGTGGGCGTGATATATTTGACCACAAACTACTCGACAGTGACTGGGCTTTAAATAATGCGAATTGGCTTTGGCTATCTGGCGTGGCTCCATTTTCCATGCCCTATTTTCGTTTATATAATCCCTGTCCGGATGGAAAATCCAGCCTCAATGTAGATGCAGAAACCGCAGGTTTCATTAGGCACTGGGTCCCGGAATTAGAAAATTTTCCTGTCAAATATATCTACGAACCCCATCTTGCTCCCCTTGGTATTCAGGAATCGGCAGGATGTATAATTGGAAAAGATTATCCTCTACCCATAGTTAACCGTAAGGAAGTGGCCAAAGAAAACCTCGCCAGTTTCAAAACCAGTTTAGCCCAGCTATCTGCTTAGAAAAGAAGGAGGTTCCCTGCGGAGTCAATTTTAGTTCCGTCACCTAGTTTCCCTTTCTCATTCATTCCGGCAAATCCCCGAATGGTAGAAAGATGATCCGCGTCCTCGATTTTTTTATCATTTCGCCAGCGGTGAATTCTAGGAAAGCGTAATGCAACTCCTGATTTGTGCCGACCAGAAGCCTGTACTCCCTCAAATGCAATTTCAAAAACAAGTTTTGGTTTTACACTGCGGACAGGACCAAATTTTCCGGTTATATTTTTCCTTACGAACTTATCAACCTTTTCAATTTCTTCATTGGTCAAACCGGAATAAGCTTTTGCCACAGTGACCAATTCTCCGGATTCATTCCATACAGCCAAGGAATAATCCGAATATAAATTGGCTCTTTTTCCGTGGCCAAGCTGGGCACTCACTACCACCATATCTGCCAAAAACGGATCTACTTTCCACTTATACCAAGCTCCCTTAATTCGCCCGCTTTCATACTTTGAATTCTTTCTCTTAAGCATAAAACCCTCCACTCCACGCTCGCGTGACTCCTCCCTGCGTTTTCCCAAATCACTCCAGGTTTTTTCATTCACTTCCGGGGATATTCTCAGTGGCAAATGTTCCGGTAATCCCTGCATTAAAAATTCCAACTTCGCTCTTCTCTCCAGCATGGAGATTGATCTTAGATCCTCTCCATTCATTCGGAGTAAATCATAAGCTTGAAAACAAACGGGTTCTTTTTTCTGAATAGTGGAGCTAGGATTTTTTCGCCCCAACCTTTTTTGTAACCGCGAAAAAGAACGGAGACCTTCCCTTCCCCAGGCTAAAATTTCTCCATCCAGACATGTCCCCGCCGGAAGATAAGGAATGCATTCCAGTAATTCAGGGAACGATTCAGCAATTGACTCTTCTCCTCTCGACCAAAGCATCCCACCGCCGGCAGTCGTAGTCAATAGTTGGGCCCGTATGCCATCCCATTTCCATTCGACCTGCCAGTCAACCACTTCCCCCAGAGTCCCGGGATCTTCCTGTAAGGGAGAAGCCAGACAAAAAGGAAAAGGTTTCCCCCTGCCCTCATTCTCACCAACAGGGTTGAGGATTTCCTGCATCGTTAAATCATCGCAAGTCCAATTCCCTGCAATCCTCTGAGAAATTACTGCGGGTTCTACATTTCCAACCCTTGCGAGAGCCTTACATAAATTACCTTTGGACACTCCCATTCGGAAACCACCTGTAAGTAATTTATGAAAAGGAAGCATTTCATCCGCAGAAAGATGATCCCAGGTTCTCTCAAGTAATACTTTTCGTTCTTGCGTATCTTGACCTCGCAGGGGAAGTAAATATTTTCGAATTGTATCATTTAGTCCCAGGTTCGACTTTTTTGATTTGGAACCGGCAAGTAGAGAAATCGTTTCGGCGAGGTCTCCTACCCTGTCATGACATTCTTCGATTAACCAAACAGGCAAGTTTGCACGCGCGGCGATAAAGTTTCGCAGTTCACCAGTTTTAACTGCACCTTTTATTCGATTGCCCGATAAAAACCAGCATACCCAAATGGAGTCCTCTCCGGGTGCATCTTTAAAATATTGGACCAGACGATCCAGACGATCATTTGTTTTGGTCAATGAATCGAGATCATGAAAAAGAGCCGCAAATTCTCTCATTCCTCCTCCTCTCCACGAATACTTGCCCCGGACAAAATCGAACAATTCATACCCTGCTCTCCCAAATATCGAGTCAACGCATCCCCATTGCCATGAGTTACTTTAATCTCCTCGGCTCCAGTTCCCTTGATTACATCAATCAGTCCATTCCAATCGGCATGATCAGAAAGAATAAACCCACGATCCAAGTTCCGCCTTCTACGGGCTCCCCGTATCGCCATCCATCCTGAAGCAAAACCTTTTCGAGCACTTCGAAACTTTCGGGTCCAGGTGGAATCTTCCACTGCCGGAGGTGCAATAATTATCGATCCATTAAAATCATATTCTTTACCCCGTTCGATTTTCATAACCTGAGGTAGTTTGATTCCTGCCTGCTCATAGTGCTCTAAAAAAGGATAAACCGCACTGTGTACATAAATGGATCCGATTTCTTTTCGTAAGCCTGCCAAAACCCTCTGTGCTTTTCCCAAAGAATAAGAAAATAAAAGGGAAGGTTTATCATCCTGCTTATTTTCAAGCCACCATTCATTGATTTGTTGATGAATCTTTTCTTCAGGTAACCATCGATAAACGGGCAGCCCAAAAGTACATTCCGTTATAAACCCATTACATTTTAGTAGTTCAAAAGGCTCACAAGTCTGATCCTCCTGTGGTTTATAGTCGCCACTTACAACCCATACCCGACCATTTACTTCCACCCGAATTTGAGCAGAACCTAAAATATGACCAGCGGGATGAAAAGATACCAAAGAATTTCCAATCTTAATTTTTTCCCCAAAAGGCAGACTTTCCACGACCGCATCTTTTCCAATACGAATTTTCAGCAGGCTCTTGCAGGTATCAGAGCAAAGATATGAGTTATGCCCGGGCCGGCCGTGATCGCTATGTGCATGAGTAATCAATGCCCGATCCACCTTTCCTCTCGGATCTATGTAAAAATCACCAGCAGGACAGAATATTCCTTCTCGCCTCAGCTCTAAAACTTCATTTTTCAATTATAAAAACCTGATTATTATATAGTTAAGAAAAAAACATTCAAAATCTACTTTTACTGCAACTAATGAACCTTATAAATTTTATCTAATAAGTAACTATTAGGTGATCTTTAAAATACAACCCCTCGTTTTATTTACTGTTATGACCAATCTTAATTCATCTTCTTCTACTGCAGGAAACAATTTAGATCCCATTGGTAGATTCATTTCTGATCGTTCACGCATGGCACCACCTACTAAGGAAGAGTGTGATGATTTATTCATCAAAATGTCAGAGGGTTCTGACGAAGCAAGAAAAGAACTCATTGAAAGACATGTCCGTCTAGTTGCTTCCATTGCACTTAAATTTCGACAAACTTGTGTCCCAATGGAAGACATTATGGCAGAAGGCATTCATGGCTTAGTTGTGGCGATGGATAAGTTTGATCACACCCGTGGAATCAAACTTAGCACTTACGCCGCATGGTGGATTCGTCAGCGTATCCAGCGTCTGATTGGTAAAATGTCAAGTGCTGTCGCTGTTCCCCATGATGTTTCACAGGGAAAGAGGAAAGAAAACCTTGTCCGGACACAACTCCAAGTGGATCTTGGACGTAATCCTTCAGAAAATGAAGTTAATGATGTGCTTGGCAAAGATAGAAATCTTTCCAACCGTGTAAAATTTGCCCCTGGTAGCACTCTCTCTCTCGATGAACCATTGGGTGAAGATTCCAACCAAACTCTTGCCGATATGATGTCGGCTGAGGAAGAAGTAAAAAATTCCTACCGTGAAGACGGTTCACTTTCTGATGATATGTCAGTTGCCCTAAGCTTTTTGGGACAGCGTGAAAGAAAAGTTTTAGCTATGAGGTTTGGAATTGGACAGGATGATTCTATGAAACTGGATGAGATTGCCGATGTTCTTAATGTTTCCGGAGAAAGAGTCAGACAATTAGAAGCACTTGGACTCAGGAAGTTAAGAGCAGTTCTCATGCAGAGTGGAAAACTTGACTTTAGACAACTAGATAAGCTTGTGGGAAAAGATTTACGTGGTAAAACCAAAATGAGTCCCCTTGAATTATCACTCATTGCGGACACTGCCGCGTAAATGTCATTTTCTATATCTAAGTGGGTTTGCCCACCTCCTGAGACATTCTCAGAGCCTGCCACTTCGGGTGCAAAAGTGGAGTGGTTTCGTTGTGTTCCTTATATTATCATTCACGGATTGGTTCTACTGGCCTTTTTTCATCCGTTTGTATGGCCCTGTTTGATTCTTTGCCTTGCATCATACTCAATCAGGATGTTTGCGATCACTGCCTTCTATCATCGATATTTCTCTCATCGGGCATTCAAAACAAGTCGTGCTTTCCAATTTATCGGCGGCTTTATCGGATGTGCTTCCGCACAAAGGGGTCCCTTGTGGTGGGCGGCTCATCACCGCCGTCATCACCGCCATTCAGACACGGACAAAGACATGCACTCACCCAAAACAAATAGTTTGTTTTGGAGTCACACCCTTTGGTTTATGACAGATTATGCAGTCCCCACATTTTTAAAAGAAATACCAGACTGGGTCAAATTTCCGGAACTTCGTTTCATAAATCGTTATGATTGGATTCCTGTCGTTATTTGGGGTGGTTTTTCCTATCTTCTCGGAGAATGGGCATGGTTTAGCACAGTTACCGGGATGACCGGAATGATGACTTTTATCTGGGGATTTATAGTTCCCACTATCATTTTGTATCACGCTACATTCGCGGTCAATTCCCTCACACATCTTTGGGGTAAAAAACGCTTCGATACCGGGGATGAAAGCAGGAACAATTCTTGGGTTGCCCTATTTACTTTCGGCGAAGGTTGGCACAACAATCATCATTTTTTTCCGGGATCTGCCCGACAGGGATTTTTTAGGGGTGAACTAGATATCACATATATCTGTCTCCGTTTACTTTCAATTTTCGGTTTAGTCCGTGATCTTAGACCAGTCCCTGATTGGGTTAAAAAGAAGGCTTTAGACCAATAGCCTATCCATCCTCAGGATGAGAATAGGAATTGTAGGGTCCGGAATTTCCGGACTTATTTGTGCTTATTTATTACAGAAAAATCATCATGTCTCACTTTTTGAAGCAGACTCGAAACCCGGTGGACATGTCAATACGGTTACCACAAAAGGGAAAACAGGAACCTTTCAGGTAGATACAGGGTTTATAGTATTCAATCAGGAAAACTACCCCAATTTCGTTCGACTACTTGATAAGTTAGACGTCGCATCTCAGAAAACCCGCATGGGATTCTCTGTAAAATCTGACACTACGGGTATCGAATATAATGGAGAATCACTTACCGGTCTATTTGGACACCTACGAAACATAACCAACCCCGGTCACTGGGGCATGGTCCTAGACATTTTAAAGTTTCATAAATTAGCAGATACTCTACCAGATCCGCAGGAAACAGTAGATCAATTCATTAACCGAACGGGACTGGGAAAAAGATTTCGCGATGCATTCCTACTTCCGTTGGGTTCCGCACTTTGGTCATGCCCTATCGAAAGATTTGGACAGTTCCCCATGGAATTTGTTACGGATTTCTTATCCAACCATCAAATGCTCCAGGCAAATAACCGACCCATATGGAGGGTCCTCGAAGGTGGGTCAAACACTTATGTAAAAGAAATCATCAAACCGCTGGGGGATCGTTTAAAACTGAATTCCCCAGTCAAAGAAGTATCCCGTAACGGTGACGCAGTTACAATTTCATTTCCCGATGGTACATCTCAGCATTTCGACGAAGTCATTTTAGCATGCCATGCCGATCAATCCCTTCGAATGCTCAGTAAACCACAAATAGAAGAGACCAGCCTGCTCTCTTCTTTTCCTTACGAAGATAATCTCGTAACCCTGCATTCTGATGACTCCATACTTCCTCGCCGAAAATCGGCACGGGCCAGTTGGAATGCCTACCTGCCAAAAGGTAGAAATGAGCAGGCACTGGTCAGTTACGATATGAATATCCTCCAAAGTCTTCCCACCCCCGAGCCATTTTGCGTAACCCTCAACCAGGAGAATCAGATTGATCCGAGTATGGAACACGCTAATTTTAAGTTTTCGCACCCCACCTATCATGCGGGTCGAAAAAAAGCCCAGCTCAGACATGCTGAATTTATTCGTCGCCAAGGAATCTCTTTCTGCGGAGCCTACTGGGGCTTTGGATTTCATGAGGATGGACTGACCAGTGGCTTGCGGGTTTGCGAGGCATTCGGGGAAAAACTTTGATGGATAGTTCGCTTTATTTCGGCAAAGTCAGCCACCATCGAAAGTCTCCCAAGATCCATAACCTAGAATACAAAGTCTTCATGGCTCATCTTTTTTTGGATGAACTTCCCATGGTTTTTAAAAACCGATTATTTTGGGCAGTCAATCGTCCGAATTTATGCAGTTTTCAAAGATCCGATTATCATAGACCTGAAATAAATTCACTTGATGAAGCTATCAGGGAAACGATGAGTGAGCAACTTTCCGAGGACATAAAAGGTCGGATTTCTATTCTTACTCATTTACGAACATTCGGATATTGCTTCAATCCAGTCACTTTTTACTACCTTTGGTCTGACGACCTGACGACCCCATTGGTCGTAATGACCGAAATAACCAATACCCCCTGGGGCGAACGCTATGTTAAATGTTTCCGGTGGGCTGAATCAGAAAAAAATTCCAGATCTGCTCATGAGTTTCGAAAAGAATTTCATGTTTCTCCGTTTATTGGAATGGATGTGGAATATGACTGGAGATTTCAAACCCCCAAAGAAAAAAACCATATCGATATGTTTCTTCGACAGAACGGTAAGCTCTTCTTTTCTGCACACCTACATTTAAAACAAAGAATTATAAATTCTGGAAATCTGGCCTGGGCTCTTCTTCGTTTTCCATTCATGACTATTAAAGTAACTGCGGCCATTTATTGGAATGCACTTTTACTTCGCCTTAAAGGTTGTCCTTTTTATTCTCATCCCGAGCAATCGAACGTAAAACATGACTAATCAGGAACGAGCAACAACAGAAAGAGATTCACCCCGGGATATTCTAAAAGCTGGATTTTTTGAGAAAATTTTATCTCACCAGCTTAAATTATCCACGACTGGTATACTCGATCTCAATAGCCCGTCCGGAAAAAAAAGATTTGGTAATCCAGATAACGGAGGACTCGAAGCAGATCTCCAAGTTCACAAAGGAGAATTTTTTCGAAAAGCCTGCCTCGGCGGTTCTCTTGGGGTGGCTGACAGTTATTCCAATGGAGATTGGGATACGGCAGATTTAGTCTCTTTTTTTCGTTTTTTCCTCCAAAATCAAGAGGTAATGGATGGCATGGAAAGTGGCTGGGCCACCCTCCTCAACAAACTCGCCAGATGGGCCTACCTTATCGGGCAGAAAAACACCATTCAGGGAAGCCGCAAAAATATTTCACTGCATTACGATTTAGGCAACGACTTTTATGAATTAATGCTCGACCCGACTATGACCTACTCATGCGGGATTTTTGAATCAGAAAACTCGACTCTCGAAGAAGCATCACTTGCTAAATATGACCGAATTATTGATCAGCTTAAAATTGAACCCCACCATCATGTTTTGGAAATCGGATGTGGATGGGGGGGATTTGCCGAGAGACTTGCCCAACGGACGGATGCCCGACTCACCGCCACCACGATTTCCAGTGAACAGTTCAAATATGCAGAAAATCGAATAAATAATCTTGGTGCATCTGATCGCATAACAATCGTCAAGCAGGACTATCGTAATCTTTCCGGAGTGTTCGATCGAGTCGTATCCATTGAAATGATCGAAGCGGTTGGGCATGAATATTTACCCACTTACTTTTCAAAAATTGCAGAACTTCTTTCCCAAAATGGTGCTGCTATCATTCAGGCTATCACCATGCCTGACCACCGGTACTCTCAGTATCTTAAAGAAGTTGATTATATCCGGACTAGGGTATTCCCCGGAAGTAATGTACCCTCGGTATCGGCGATGGTCCAAGCCGTTGCCAAAAAGTCAGACCTACGGCCAACCAATATTTTTGACTTTGGTTATCATTATGCCAGAACCCTCAGGGAATGGCGCCTTCGCTTCTTACAAAACGAAGATAAAATTGCCAGGCTTGGATATGATCAGTCATTTCGACGGGCTTGGCTTTACTATCTTTGTTACTGTGAGGCCGGGTTTGAAGAAGGCTACACCGGAGACGTCCACCTTCTACTGACCAAGCCTGAATCAAAGTTATCCAAAGGATTCCCCGAATGAATGCCGGGGTTTCATTTGTTCTTGATTTGATTGTTTTTCAAATCGCATGGTTTTGTTGTGTCCTGGCAACTAAGACTCCTTTTCCTGAGCTTGCTCCCTACCTTGGAGTTGCTCTTGTTTTGATCCGGGTGCTATGGGCAGATCGATTCCGTGCTTCCATCCCTTTTCTAATTGCCTGCCTGTTAATAGGAATCCCGGGCGATGCATTTCTTGTGAAAGTCCAATTATTACACTTCCCTCCCTACCCGAATTTATTTGGCAGCCCCTTATGGATGGTATTACTCTGGGCATCTTTCGGGCTTATGCTTCGCCCTGTTTTCACATGGTTCTTAGACCATTGTATGCGTTCAATCATCGGGTTCTCCATTGGTGGAGCCGTGGCCTATTGGTCTGGTGAAAGATTAGAAGTTCTGACATTAACCAACGGTTGGCTTTCCATCGCAGGAGTTGCTGGAATATGGGCCATAGCAGGAATCACTCTAAGATATCTACATCTCAAATTCCCGGATTCTCTTCAAAATGAACACACTTGATCTTTTACTTTACGGCCAGTTAGGAGCGTCGATCATTATGGTGATCGGCTGGCTCATCGCCCTGCTTATCAAAAATACATCCTATGTCGATGTTCTCTGGGCTTACGGGGTAGGTATACTGGGGATATGCTTTTTGGTCATTCAATCGGATCAGTGTCATCCGGCTCGACTGGCTGTGTTGGAAGGAATTCTTGCGGTTTGGTCTCTGCGTTTGGGCACCCACCTTTTACGAAGATGCTGGGGGAAACCGGAGGATGCCCGTTATGCGTATCTACGAGAGTATCTTGGTAAAAACGCTAACCTTGGATTTTTTATCTTTTTTCAGGTCCAAGCCTTTTGGGTCGTCCTTTTTGCCTCCCCCTTTTTGATCCTTGTACAAAACCCGAACGATCTTGGAATTTGGGACCACTTGGGTCTGATCATTTGGATCACCGGTTTTGCGGGAGTAAGCTTGGCCGATAAGCAATTGCGGGTTTTTAAACAAAAGCACCGGGACAGCCGTAAGGAAGTATGTAACACCGGACTGTGGAAATATTCCAGGCATCCCAATTACTTTTTTGAATGGATACTCTGGCTCGGCTATATTCCCCTGGGCATTCTTGCCAGCGGTGGACTTTGGCTACTGTTAATTCCGCCCACTCTCTATCTCTTTCTCACTAAAGTCACCGGAATTCCCTTTGTGGAGGACCGCAAACTCGAAGCAAGCGGAGATGCCTACAAAAACTATGTCGCCAGCACATCCTCTTTCTTTCCCCGTTCACCCCGGAAATCAGATTTCTAAACCATGAGTCTCACAGATACCTTCATCGACCTTGCCGAACGCGGAATCCTTCCGGACTTTTTAATCCGGGCAGGCATTCGTAATCTTTGCCGTACCCGACTCAGGCAATGCCGAACCGATGATTGTGAAGCCAATGCTGAATTGGTGGAAGAATACATGCGATCCGTAGATGATTCTCCACTCGCCGTGCTTACAGAAAAAGCCAATGAACAACACTACGAAGTTCCCGCTGCGTTTTATCACAAAGTGTTGGGAAAGAACCTAAAGTACAGTTCCTGTTATTTCGATGACCTAGTAAGCGATCTGACCACCGCGGAAAACCGCGGACTGGAACTTACCTGCGAACACGCCGACCTTCAGGATGGCCAGGGTATCCTGGAACTTGGATGTGGATGGGGCTCTCTCTCCTTGTGGATGGCGAAAAACTTCCCCAAGGCTAAGATTACTTCGGTTTCGAATTCGAATTCTCAGCGTAAATACATCATGGGACAGGCAAAAGAACGAGAGCTTAAAAACCTCAAGGTGATAACTGCCGATGTAAATTCATTCGAAACTGATGCCACTTTTGATCGGGTGGTTTCCGTGGAAATGTTTGAACATGTCCGTAATCATCGGGGTCTTTTTCAACGCATCCATTCCTGGTTAAAGCCACAAGGCAAACTTTTCACTCATGTATTTTGTCACCGTTCCACATCCTATCCTTTCGAAGTGGAAGGAGAAGACGACTGGATGTCCAAGCATTTTTTCAGTGGAGGCACCATGCCCGCGGATGAACTTTTTCTGCGCATCTCCGGGCAATTGGAACTGGAAACACGCTGGCGCTGGTCCGGGATGCATTATGCCAAGACTTCGGAAGCATGGCTTTCCAACCTCGACCGTAACAAATCGGAGATCCTCCCCCTATTTGAGCAAAGCATGAGTACGGGGGAAGCGAGCAGGATATTTCATCGTTGGCGTATCTTTTTTCTCGCCTGCGCAGAAACCTTTGGATTCGATAATGGACAGGAATGGTGGGTCAGCCACTATCTCTTTCATAAGCCATGAAAAAAAAGCCCCTTCTTCTCCTTGTATTTTTTCTACTTCCCTCAATTTTATCCCTAACGGGAGAGGTGAGTTCCTCAGACTGGCCTCAATGGCGGGGACCGCAAAGAAACGGAATCATTCCCAGCGAATCTCCCTGGCCTACAAAGATTGATGAGAAGACTTTGACAGAAAAATGGAGGGTTAAACTAGGCAAAGGATATTCCGGCCCTGTGGTATCCGAAAAATTTGTCTTCACCACAGAATCACTTGAGGAAGATGAAGTGACCCATGCCTATGATCGCAAAGATGGTAAACCTGCTTGGACTGTAAAATGGAATGGTAAAATGAAAGTTCCATTCTTTGCCGCCAAAAATGGCAGTTGGATCCGCTCTACGCCCACCTTCGACGGGAAGAATCTTTATGTCTGCGGTATGCGCGATGTACTACATTCCTTGAATGCAGATACAGGAGCAATCAATTGGAAAGTTGATTTCGTCGAAAGATACGACACCCCCCTGCCTGCATTCGGCATGGTCTGCTCTCCTTTGATCGATGGCGATGATCTCTATGTGCAGGCAGGCTCAGGTATCGTTAAACTGGACAAAAGAAACGGGAAATCAATCTGGCGAAGCCTTCAGGATAAAGGTGGAATGTTTGGGAGTGCTTTCTCATCACCGGTAATTGAGGAAATAAATGGCAAATCACAAGTTGTGGTTCAGACCCGGACGGACCTAGCCGCGGTAAACCCAAAAAACGGAAAAGAATTGTGGAAGAAACCGATCAAGGCATTCCGGGGCATGAACATTCTCACACCCACGGTCATTGGTAATTCCATTTTCACCAGCAGTTACGGAGGAAAATCCCTTCTATTTAATGTGCAAAAAGAAGAGAAAATCACGAAACTGGTGCAAAATTGGGAGAATCGACAGGAGGGATATATGTCGGGCCCGATCATTTTGGGAGACTATTGCTACATTCACCTACGCAAACAGAGAATCACCTGCCTCGATATGAAGACCGGAGAGACCAAATGGATAAGCAGTAAATCCTTTGGCAAATATATGTCGATGGTTTCCAATGGAAAAGAAATCCTCGCTCTCGATGAAGATGGTACGCTGTACCTGATCGATCCCAATCCAGAAAAATTTGTGATTAAAGAAAGCCGAAAAATCTCCGACTCCCCCACCTGGGCACACCTCGCGGTTTCCGGTAATCAGATATTTGTCCGCGAACTCGAAGCACTTGCCTGTTATAGTTGGTAACCCATTTCTTTGTCATTGCGAGGAGGACGCAAGTCCGACGCGGCAATCCATCGTGTCTCGGGGGGATGCGTACGTATTGTCTCTTCGCTCACTGGATAACAGTGGATCGCCACGGGCTTACGCCCTCGCGATGACAACACACTCCTTGTCATTGCGAGGAGTGAACGAAGTGATTGACGCGGCAATCCACTGTATGCAATGGGGACGTACGGACAATACGGTTCGCTCACTGGATCACAGTGGATCGCGACGGGCTTCGCCCTCGCGATGACAAGGGTGTTAGAATGCAGGGTGCGGTTCCATGACAATAGACAGACTTTGTCATTGCGAGGAGGGAGCGGAAGCGGACGACGCGGCAATCCATCCTGTCTCAAGGGTATGCGTACGACTTGTCTCTTCGCTTACTTGTTCACAGTGGATCGCCACGGGCTTTGCCCTCGCGATGACAAGAGTGAAGACGCCCTCGCGATGACAAGGTGTGTTGGATAGTAAACACCCGTGGAGGAGACTTTCGGAGTGCTTCACTCTACTCATCTCCTCCACCGGCTCATCCCACAATGGGGTTTTGCGAAGCCAAATCATTTTTTGACGACGCAGGACCAAGACGCGTTTCCAAGCTTAGCTTTGTGAAAAATCCATTCCACTCAAACCAACACGGAAGCCAACACGGAAGCCAAGGTTGTTGTTGCGGTTGCTCGGGGTGTTGTTGTTGCGCTTAGCAGAACGCAGGTTCGTCCCGTCGTTGTTCCAGGAACCACCCCGTTTGACCCGATTCGAGCCCGATGCCCTCGTCTTGCGCCCTAAATACATAAATCGTTGAATATTCTTTAAATACCTCCCTGTAAGTTGATCAGGTTGGACAGGCTGCCAAATCCCAACAGGCACTGGTGTCTCTGTTGAAGTTCCAGTTCATCAATCATTCCCTCATTGGCCTGCCACTCAAGGCTACGAATTTTTCGGAAAAACCGTACCCTTGCCCCCCGGTCCGGTTCCATCCGAAAAGGATGAACCGTATGACCTAAAAAGGGTACACCGCCCCGCACTCTTTCTGGGTGACCCCGTTTCTTTAATTGTAATCCGATTTTATCCAATTCTTTTTCCACCCCCTCTCTTGCTTTCATTAACTCGTCTCTTTCATACCCCCACAATATAAAGTCGTCCATATAACGGAGGTATCCGGGTACCCGCAAAACCTGCTTACAAGTCCGGTCAAGTTGTGAAAGATAATGATTGGCAAAGAACTGGGAAGCCAGACTTCCGATGGGCAAACCCCGACCTCGCTCCGTTTCGTAACCGCCAATAATTTGAGCAAACAACTTAAGCAAATGAGCATCCTTGAACACCCGCCCGAGCATTTCAAGTAATTGTGAATGCACCACCGAATCAAAAAACCTCCGCACATCCAGTTTTAAATACCACTTATACCGGCGGGCAAAAACCTGGGCTCTTTTCAACGCCCCATGGGTACCCTTTCCCTTCCTGCAGGCAAAGCAGTCATCAATCAGTTTCTTTTCCATTATGGGTTCACAAAGATTGAATATTGCATGCTGAGCGACCCGTTCACGAAAAGCAGGGGCGTGTATCATCCGTGTCTTCGGGTCACGAACTTCAAAACTATGGTATTCCCCAAATGGGAAACTTCTATCCGCCAATCCGTCGCGCAAAAATCTTAAATTCTCATCCAGGTTCTCACGGTACACATCGGCTTCATGTTTATCGCTTAATCCCCGCTCGGCCCGGCAAAACGCGAGGAGCAAATTCTCCCACTTCACAATTCCGGGCATCAGGTGACCCACTCGTTTCATCCGCCTTAATCCACTAAGCTCAGCCTGTGTTCAAGGCTTGGCATCCGCTGCTCTTATCTTTGCCTCGTCCTTGAGGACTTTCAAAAATTGCCCCCCATACTTTTCTACCCTACTTTCCCCCACCCCTTCGATCTTAGAAAGTGCACTAGCAGAAACAGGAAGAATCTTGGCGATCTCAGCCAACTGTTCGTTGGTAAAGATCGCGTACGCGGGTACCTGCTCTGCTTTCGCCAATTCCTTACGGACTTCTCGGAGTCGGGCAAAAGTAACAAAGTCTACAGGGGGTAAAATTTCCTTGTAGTCCACCAATGCTTTGGCCCGTTTGGGGGCATCTTTGGTAAGGGATCCATCACGCCAGCGAACGCTAAAACACCAATGGGATCCACCCTCACACTGTGCGAACTCCTGCCGAATATCAACCACTGCCTTGCTCTCTAAAAATGAATTTAATTCCTCCTCTAAAAAAGTGTCCCCGCAAGCGGGGATTTGGAAAAAGTTATATTTAAAGGATACTTTTCCCACTTCTCAATCGAAATAATTTTTAAATTAGGATGCGAAATTACGCCGGGGCTCCGCGTGCCTGGCATGGCCCTTTTGGGCTGCCGCCCCTTTGGTCCAAGCCCGTCCCGCTCCGCCCTTTTTTTGCGCAATATCCGTCATCCTTCCGTACATAGCTTTGTCATTGCGAGAAGGGTTTCCTTGAAACCCGACGCGGCAATCCACTCGAACCCCTCACGGGAACAGCACACACATTGAACTACGCTTCTTCTCGCCACTTGCTATTGCTTTTGGAAACCAACACGGAAGCCAAGGTGGGAGTTGCGGTAGCTCGGGGGGCTGTTGCCGCGCCTAGCAGAACGCAGGGCCGTCCCGCCGGAGTCCCAGGACCCACCCCGACTGACCCGACGCGAGCCCGAAGCCGGTCCGGTAGGATCAACCACCGGGTTGCCAGTTGGATAGGCCGCCTGGTACCAGTCCGCGGTCCACTCAAAGACATTTCCGTGCATATCGAAAAAGCCCCACGGGTTGGCTGCATAGTAGCCCACATCTCGGGTCTGGCTCAGACCACTTACACTGTAATTAGCCCGTGTTGCATTAATATCATCATCCCACGAATACATTGTGGTCGTACCCGCACGGCAGGCATATTCCCATTGCGATTCGGTGGGCAACCCATAGGCCCAACCGGCGGGAATATTCGCGGATTGCTGGGCATTCAAACGGGTCAGGAAAATCTGAGCATCTGCCCAACTGACTTTCTCCACCGGACGATTCGGATTGTTCGGCCATTCACTCGGCTTCGCACTGAGGCTGTCGGTGTTACCGGTCATCACCGCCTCGTACTGGGCCTGTGTAACTTCGTATTTACCGAGGTAAAACCCTTTGGTTAAGGTGACATTGTGTTCGGTTTCATTCGTTCCCCTACCCGTTTCCGTGGTTGGACTGCCCATGGTAAAGGTGCCGGGTTCCACCCAGAGCATTTGCAACTGGACGGTGGCATTGAGCTCGGCGTTGTGCGTGCTCGCCTGTCCGACATTGACTGTTCGGGTGGCATTCGCCTCATTACTGGCTCCGTCGGATATGGAATAAGTTAAGGTGTACACTCCGGTGGTGTTGACATCCACCGTGCCGGTGATGGTGATGGAACTGGTCAGGTTGCCGTCGAGGCTGTCACTGGCGGTGGCTCCGGGATCCACCCAGGCGGAATTCTTCGCCTGGGACATATTGGCATCGCCCAGCAGGGTGAGTACCGGATTAGTGGTGTCCATCACCATGACGGTGCGGGAAGCATTGGCCTCATTCCCCGCGGCATCCGCCACGGAGTAAGTTAAAATGTAGGTGCCCGTCGTGTTCATATCCACCGTACCGGTTACGGTGATGGAAGCGGTCAAATTTCCGTCCCGCGCATCGTGCCCCGCTGCGCCTGGCTCCGCCCAGGCTTGCCCGGCCTCACGCGTGATCCCAGCTCCCCCGAACAATTCCAGTTCGGGATTCGCCCCGTCTGGCTTGACTGCTTGGAAACCAACACGGAAGCCAAGGTAGTTGTTGCGGTTGCCCGGGGCGTAGCTGACGCGCAGAGCAGAACGCAGGAACGTCCCGTCGCTGCTCCAGGAACCACCCCGTACGACCCGATCCGAGCCCGATGCCGGACCCTCAGGATCGGTCTGGGCACCAGTAAGATAGTTCGCCTTCCAGTCGTGGACCCATTCCCACACATTTCCGTGCATGTCAAAAAAGCCCCATGGGTTGGCGGAAAACTGGCCGATGTTCACGGTTTGCTTGGAATCATTGCCGTCATTTCCACCGCCGTCCCAATTGTAATTGGCACGGGAGGAATTAATATCATTGCCCCACGAGTACGCCGTGGTCGTGCCTGCCCGGCAGGCATACTCCCACTCCGCCTCGGTGGGCAATACGTATTTCCAGCCGTTGGGCAATCGACCCGCGGACTGTTCAATCGAATTTAAACGGGTCAGAAAGATTTGGGCATCCTCCCACGAGGCTTTTTCCACCGGGCGGTTACTTCCTTTAAACTGGCTTGGGTCGGCGTTCAAACCCTCGGAGTTTCCATTCATCACCGTTTGGTACTGTGCCTGGGTGACCTCGTACTTACCGAGGTAAAACCCATTGGTCAGGGTGACCTGGTGCTGGGTCTCATCCCCTCCCCGTCCAGTTTCACTGGTCGGACTGCCCATCGTAAAGGTGCCCGGCGGGCAGAAAATCATTTCCATACTGATCGAAGCCACCGTGTGTGCGCTCGGGGTGCCGTCCACCTGTAGAGGGGTGAGGGCGGAGGTGACCGAACCAAAGTCATTGCTCACCACCACACTGTAGTTCCCGTCGTGCAGAGAACCGTTCACATCCGCGATACTGAAACTTGGACCTGTTGCCCCCGCAATCGGTTGGCCATTGCGTTGCCATTGGTAAGTCAGGTACTTCCCCTGTGCCTGCGAGGTCAGGTTCATGCTCTGCCCGCTAAAGATCAGTCCGGGTGCTTGGGGTTGCAGGGTAATCTCCGGTTTTAAATACTTTAATATCTGCTCGTTCAACTGGGCAGTGGTGATGGTGTTTGCGGCGATCTCGGAGGAAGTGACCGTGCGGTTGAGGTCGGATAACACATCCTGTCCGAGCATCTGTTTTGTGACAGTCCTGTTAAGATCTGCTTTAATTTGTGAAGACAGATTCTGGTGCTTCACCGTGCGGTTAAGGTCCGCCAGTACATCCGCCGGTAGCATGTCGCGGGTGATTGGGCCAATGTTTCCCCCACTCGCATTGCTTTCCAACTTTGATGTAACTTCAGGAGCGAGCATCGAAAGGGTAATCGGGCCAACCGGGGCGGAGCTATGATTTGCATCCAGTTTGGACAGCACATCTGAGGCTAGCATGTCGGAGGTAATGGCACCCGAAAGTTTTTCCGCAACCTTGGCAACTTTCGCCACCTCCGCAACCAAGGCCCGCGGAGTGGCGGTGATCAATTGATCGGGAGTGAGGTGCCGTAAGCCCTTGCCGTCCCCGTTATCAAAGCGGACTTTCAAATACAATTCATCATAATCCAAAAATAATTGCGGGGGTAAGGAATTCATCCCCTGCCCGCCAAGAAGAACATTATACCGCCCGTTATATATCTGTACCTGAATTGTGGAACCAGGAGTTTGTCCATTTCGCCACGCAGTCGTGCCATTTCCATCGTGCAAAGAAAAAGTGAAGTTCGCATCACCATGGTAATTCACTCCCCCAATCGAAACCTTTCCCGAATACGGAACCGGGTTCGCAGACCATAGGAAAAGCGTGGAAAAAAGGAAAAAAATCAGAACAGGTAGGTTTTTCATAACAGAAATCAAAGAAACTTTTAAATTACACTAAATATTTAGGCGGATTGTCAAATAAGTTATGATAGGGAAGTATAAAGAGATTACTGATCGCTCTTAGTGAATTAGTGGATCGCCACGGGCTTGCAGCCCTCGCGATGACAGGGTGGGGTGAAGGAATGGAGTGTGCGAGTCGATAACCATACACGCTTTGTCATTGCGAGGAGGGAGCGTAAGCGACCGACGCGGCAAGCCATCGTGTCTCGGGGGACGCGGTCGGGTTGTCTCTTCGCTCTCCGGTTCACAGTGGATCGCCACGGGCTTGCAGCCCTCGCGATGACAGCACACACTTTGTCATTGCGAGGAGGGAGCGTAAGCGACCAGACGCGGCAAGCCATCGTGTCTCGGGGGACGCGGTCGGGTTGTCTCTTCGCTCTCCGGTTCACAGTGGATCGCCACGGGCTTTCAGCCCTCGCGATGACAGGGTTGTTTCGGAAGGGCCAGCATTAGCTAGACTTGCTCTGATTACTCAGGTACAGCACCGGCGTGCGAACAGACCCCAGCGGCGACCTTACAGGCATCCCCTAAAACTTGAGGGTAATCTTTTCCTGCAAGTAAACCAAGAGTCATCGATGCGGTAAAGGAATCCCCCGCCCCCACGGTGTCGATCACCGTAGCCGGTACTCCCGGTTGCTTAACAACTCCATTTGGATGAATCAGCA
Organism: Opitutales bacterium; assembly: GCA_028042835.1. GTDB lineage: Bacteria > Verrucomicrobiota > Verrucomicrobiia > Opitutales > Seribacteraceae > Seribacter. The sequence continues at coordinate 73,785 of JAOFOL010000003.1, forward strand.
TCGCACCCTCCGCTCCCCGCGTCATCACCACGAGATCCAATTCAAATTTAGTTCGTAATTCGCTGAGTACACTTCCATCACTTTGGGATAGATCTATTTCACAGGCTTGGCAGACCCGGTTGAGTTCCTCATCACTTATCTTCAGCACTGTGCCTAAGGTAATTGATTCACGAATCAATGAATCATCAAAAAATGGAGCCCGTAAATTAATATCGAGAATGCGGGGAATTTGGGTCGTTTTTGCGATCTCCAGTGCTCGGCGAATACCATCCCGTGCCAACGGTCCCCGTTGGCCCAGGGTGCCGAAGTAAAGGGCATCTGCATTTCGCACCGTTCTTTCGATCTCCTCGTTCCATTCCCAATGATCCCAGGCGGCATTTTCACCAATCGTAAAAGTGGGCAGTCCGTTTTCGGTGAGTTCCACCTGAACCACTCCCGTGGGATAGTCCTGTAAAGCCTGGACACAATCCGTGTTCACTCCATGTTTCCGGTAGACCTGCAAAAGGGCTTCCCCACGCTCATCCACCCCGACCCCGCTGACCATACTTACATCTCCCCCTAAGCGGGAAGCATGGCAGGCATAGTTGGCGGTAGCACCGCCAAATCGGGGACCGTCGGGAAACAAATCCCATAGTCCATCTCCCATCGCCACAATTCGGGCACTCACTTTTTTAATTCCTTAATGATTACCTTGGCCACTTGTGCGGTCAGAAGATCGCGCCCGGCATCGTTGTAATGAACATCATTTTTTCCACGCTGATATTTTACCCGGTCTTTACCAATAGCGGAATAAAGATCATTGATTACCACCCCGTGCTTTTTCATCACCCCCAGAGCAGCCCGGTTAAATGCCTCTGCCTGTTCATCGGAAACCATAAAGTTAACCTTTTTTTCCGGCCCGATGCAGGGGGGCGTGGTAACTGCAAAAACCAGTTTAGCAGCGGATGGTCTGAGCTTGTTGACGATTCCATCCAAGCTCTTTGCATACGATTCAGGTGTGGCCTTATTCTCCTGTTTCCAACCGTACCAGTCCCAGAGTCCGAAGTTAAAATGAATTAGGTCCCAATTTTCATCGCCAATCCATTGCAGGATATTTTCATTACCATATGCCGACCACCGGCAATTGGTTTTGGGACGGTGTACATTGGCTTTTCCTCGCAGTAATTTTCGAACCCGGGGGGTGTATCCAATGGAAATCGAATCTCCAATGATTAGAACCCTGGGCAATAACGGATCATCCAACGGATTATCAAAGGGTTTGGAAAAGGGATCAGGCTCGCCGCATAAAGAGCTTAGGAATGAAAGTGAAATTAAAAAACAGAATGAATAAAAGGGCATGAATGACCGTACCAAAAAAGGTACGCGGTAATCAAGTCGAAGCAACCGGGTGCCAACCTGCCCGATAAACCAGGCAGAGCAGACCCGCCCCCAAAACAAGATGGGCAGTCTGGGACCATGGGGGTAATCCAGCATAGGCCAATATAATTCCCAATAAAATCTGGCCCAGTACGCACCCAAGAATCCAGGTTGGAAGTAAATCCTTTTTCGACCTTTTCCGGGCAGTCCAAAAAATCCATATACTGAGACCAAGAACCACTAAGGAAAGCGGGCGATGAATGTGATCCACCAACCCGGCATGATCCAACCAGTTTTCCCGGGCAATCCCCTCAGGTTCCTTGGTGAACTCATCCACTTTCTCGCGTACCTGGGTACCGAGAATGACCTGTAATATAATAAGTCCGTATAAGATGCGGGTACCGGGAATGATAATACCTTGGGGATGAGGGGATGACCAGGCCTGAAGACTGATCAACAGCGAAAGGAGGATCATTGCCAGTAACATATGCAGGGTAATCATACCGGGCATTAATTCTGTCTGCACCACGATCGATCCCAGCCAACCTTGGAAAATCACCATAAGCAATGCCACAAGGGATCCGTAAAACAGCCGGGGTTTTGCTTTACGCAAGGGGAATGATGCAATGAATGTGGCGATAATAAAGATTCCAATCAGTACCCCGAGGACACGGTTCATGTATTCGATCCACATCTTGGTGGAGTCAAACTTGCTGAGATACTGCTTGCGATCGAGCCTGTCCAAGTAGTAAAGCTCGCCCGCCTCATCCGCTTGGGAAGGAATATCCACCAGTTCCGTGGGTGGTAACCAGCACCCCCAGCAAGTCGGCCAATCCGGGCAACCCAGACCGGCACCAGTCGCCCGTACCAGTCCACCCGCAACCACCAGACCAAGGGTGGCCCAAAAGGTAAGAGTTACCACTTTATGAAAACGAGACATTTAACTTAGTATATTTTCTGAAAAGTTAAGGACAAAAAAATCTGTGTAATTGTATCCTTTAATTGAAAAATTTATTTAATAATTAGATTAACTTGCTGCTTAGTATTCCAAGTTCTTCCTTTCACAGAAACTTTCCACAGGTTATCTCCAAGCGCTTGAACGGAACTGATCGAACAATTTTCGCTTACGCCTGCCTCGAGTGGTTTTGTTGAATAAAAAATTAAATCACCCGTCTGAGCCCCCGCACTGGAGAGCATGATTTTGATCGATGTCGAAGTCGTGTAAACTTCCTCGATCTCGGTGGCACCAATCGATAGATGTAGGTTGGACCCAACCAGTTGTGGAGAGTCTCCGGTCAATGGGGTAAAGCGAAGGAGCTGGGATCCATTCTTGGGAATATTCTTCCCCGTAAAAGAATCGGTTGCATACCCAACCACTTTATTTTCCCAAAAGCTATAGACCGCACAACGGGTGCCGGCAGGCAGACCCGCATCTGTGAAATCAAGGGTTAAATCCACAGATTTATTCTTATCCGAATTGTAAAGATTATAGACCGCAAAATCTCCCCATGTCCGATCCGCGGAAAAACCAAAGATTGAATTCTTATCTGATTTACCCAGGGTGAGCAGGCGGGAGTTTTCCCGGCTGGCGGGTCGCATAATTTCGTAGTTCCGCCAAACCGCTTGCACATCCGGTTTATTAACCGGTTCGGAAATCATTGCGGTGCCCCCGGTAAGGGCCACGGTGTTGTGCCAAGTTCTCCACATATCAACTCCTTCCGGGGTATGGCCAACCCGGCGGGAGGGTAATTTGACATCAAGGTAGGAAACATCCGCATCATTGTTCCACCATACCCGGTTGAAAATTTGAAAACGTAAAACTGATTCAAGACAGTGAGCAAAATGAGCCGGATGAGAATCTGGCCCGACACGGGCAGCATCGACATAGCCAATCACTCCACGGGTTGGCTGTCCGAGGCAGGATAAAATATACATATCCTCCCCGGCTGCATCACGGTACAGAGTGTATAATTCACGAAATGCCTGCAGGCGGGTGAGTTTAGGGTCCACATAGCGGTTCCCGATCCCATTAAAATCAATCTTTATGTACCCGTATCCATTATCACGGGCGGTTTCGATTACCTGCCGTAAAAACTTCTTTGACTTCGGATGCGAAGGATTGATCCAATTCGCTCCGGCCGGGTGAAATGGATTGGGGTTCATAAAACTGGATATTCCCTTGGCATTGGACTGAATGGCATCCGGGTTTGCTTTTTTCCATGGATGCTCCGGGTTGATCATTAATGGGGCAAACCAAACACCGGGAATCATACCGGCCTGACGGACTCGACGGGCGACCCGGGCCATCCCCGATGGAAACTTGGCATTTCCATTCCAGATACCGTCCATGATCTGATACCCGTCATCAATTTGTACAATTCCTTTTCCAAAAGTGTTGGGGTTTTTTTCAATCGTATCGACTACATCCACTACATGAGCCTCATCGATTTTAGTGGTGCGGTCGTACCAGCTGCACCAGCCATAAATCGGTCCTTTATTATTACGAGCCTTGTGGGTGATGGCTACCCAACGGGTCCAAATATCGGTGTTTGTTTCCGTATCTTCTGCAATTAACAGAATCTCCTCACTCCTGCGGGTTTCCCCGGGGCTTACCAAAACCCTATCCATTTGAGCATAGGCTTTGAATTTCTGGTCACGTACTTCCACCCGGCAATGGGCTTCCGCGGGTCCGGCAGGTCCGATCAAGAAACTCTTTTTATTAATCGTATTCACAAAGAGTCCGACTTCGTTACAGCCCCCATTCATCACGGCCAAAGTCTCAGCATGGGTATGTTGCATCAGTGGAGTGATCAACCAATCAGAGGAATCTCCCAACTCCACTTTACCGGAGCCCGACATAGCATCCAAAATTTCCAGAGAAGTAAGATTCAGATCTTGATCGCTACGGTTATGCAAAAAACCCTGAATTGTAATCGCATGTATGTCATTCAATTCTTTTATTCGTAAGGTTAATTGGAAAGGAGAACCGTCTTTCCCATAGAGCCTGTCCGTCTGAGAGGCTCGACCAAAAGGAGTCACCACCTCAGTAGTCTTGACTTCTCCACGAAGCGAAAGATCTCTTGTGCCCATCCGGTAATTTTTACCATCTGAGGAAAAGACCGCACTCGCACTCGCAGTAATTGCACCGATATCTTTTAATCCGATCGTATAATAATCGGATTTGGTGGAAAACTTTACTTCCCCAACAAGTGAGGTAAGAAGGCATGAAACGAGAAGGATTGGGAGTCTGAATAAGGTCATGATTGTAATTGCAAAAAGACACCTATTACTAAACCTCACCTTATTCAAGGCAAGTGATATTAAACTAAGACAGAGACTTCTCGATCAGTTTCTTAGACGCCTTGACACCGGCAACAGGCTCAAGGGCACTGCCCTCCCATTCAATGGCGAGAATTCCATTATATGCTGACTGCTTAATCATTTTCATAAGACGTGGATAATCAAAATCGGGCTGATTTCCATTTTTGTCAAAGCTGTGCATCTTGCAGGAAACTGTCACGGTATGTGGAAGCATGGCTTTTGTTCCATTATAGACATTATCCTTCAACTTTCCGAAATCCGGCATCAGTTTGAGGGCGGGGTGTTTCAGCTCGGTGGCGACCTCTGCAAGAAACGCCCCTTTTTGGCTAAGGGTGGAAGCCCCGGGTTCAATTGCGATGGTCAGGTTCTTCCTGGCCGCCTCATCAGCCAGAGGCTTGAGTGCTTCCACACTCGCCTGCAGACCGGCTTCTGGATCGGTTCCCGGAGCCTTCAGAAAAACCCGGACCATCGGTGCTCCCAATTGAACCGCACGGTCAAACGAGGAACTTATTTTGGCGGTACTGGCCTCCCGTTTTTTAGGGGAAGCGTCAAGGGCACCCGACATCAGTAAAAATAAATCAGTACCTGCCTGGTCGGCTTTTTTTCGCATCATCGCCAAATACTTGGGGTCATCTAATTTATCCTTGGGCAGGCCGCCCTCCCAAAGATCAATCGCTTTGATCCCAAATTGATCGACCGTGAATTTTGGGAAATCGAGGGCATCAAGGGAGCCATCTTTTAGTAATGCACGAAGAGAGTACTGGGAAAGACCAAGAGTAAAACGATTGGAATGGGGTGATGCTTCTAATGAAGGGTATGACATTAGCCCTCCAAGCACTCCGACCGAAGCGAAACTAGTTTGTGTAAGAAAATTTCTACGGGTGGATGATTCATTCATCCTATTTCCATAATCTCAAAAATGACTTAAGAAAAGAGAAATACTTACTAAAAATTAAAAGATTCTATAAAATTTACCTCTCGATTCGAGATTTCATTCCATATTTCTTTTGCTAAAAATCCAGTATGCGCGAATCTGTCTGTTTTTTACAATGCTCACCCTATCCAATTTAAGCAAACGCTACGGTCCGAAAATTCTTTTTCGGGAGGTCTCTCTGCGGATGATGAGAGGAGAGAAAATGGGACTGGTAGGAGCGAATGGTGCGGGTAAGACCACCCTCTTTTCAATTCTTTTAGGAGAAATTGATGAAGATGAAGGTAAAATCGAATGGGAAAAAGGTAACCGAATCGGCTACTTACCTCAAGAAAGTGCACCGACCGGAGAGGAAACCGTTCTCGAACTTGCAACTGCGACGACCAATGAACTAGCCCAAGCCCTTAAAATCTTACGCGAAGATAATGACCCGGCGAGTCCTCAGCGACTTGAAGCTCAGGAAATATTTGCTGAGCAGGAAGGTTATAACCTCGAAGCCAAAGCAAAGAAAATCCTCAGCGGGCTTGCGTTCCATCAGGATGACTTCAATAAACCAGCCCACACCTTAAGCGGTGGTTGGATTATGAGAGCACACCTTGCCCGTCTTCTGGTCATGGAACCAGACCTGCTCATGCTCGACGAACCAACCAATCATCTGGATCTCGAAACATTAGGCTGGTTTCAAGCTCAGGTCCAAAAATTCTCTGGATCAGTCCTAACGATTTCTCACGACCGTGCCTTCCTCAATTCTATTTGTAACGGTATTCTCGAAATCAGTAACCGAAAGCTCCACCGGTATCCTGGAAACTTTGACAACTATCTTATTCAGAAAAAAGAAAGAGAAGCACAGCATCTGGCAGCGTACAGAAATCAACAGAGAGAAATTGCACATCACGAAGACTTTATTAGACGCTTTCGGGCAAAGGCATCCAAAGCATCTCAGGCACAAGCCAGAATTAAGACTCTTGAGAAAATGGAACGGATTGATCCGCCTGAAGAATCGGATGCGACCATCAACTTTACATTTCCTCAACCGCCACGAAGCGGTCAACGGGTGGCCACCCTCAATGCGGTCCGTCAAGCTTATGGCGACCATTTGGTGTACTCTAATTTAAACCTCGAAGTTGAGAAACACGAAAGAATCGCATTGGTTGGCCCCAATGGCGCAGGGAAATCAACACTTTTAAAAATCCTCTCCAATATTGTTCCTATTGATAAAGGCTCACGGGAACTTGGGCATAATGTCTCTGTAGGGTACTTCTCCCAGCAACGGGTTGAGGTACTTGATATGGAAAGGTCCGTGATCGACGAAGCCACCGAGAATACAGATTCCAGTGTTCATGAACAGGATGCCCGTACTTTACTTGGAGCATTCCTGTTTCGTGGAGATGATGTGTTTAAAAAAGTCAAAGTACTTAGCGGAGGTGAAAAAAGCCGGTTAGCTCTGGTTAAACTGTTACTCTCCCCACCTAATTTCCTTCTCCTTGACGAACCCACAACTCACCTTGATATGGCCAGTATAGATGCTGTCATTCAAGCATTACGAGACTACACGGGAACGCTCATATTTGTGAGCCACGATATTCATTTCATTCGGGCACTGGGTAAACGTACGATACGGATTGAATCGGGAAAGATTACCGACTATGCAGGAAACTACGATTATTACCTTTGGAAATCTGGATCTGCATCTGCCCAGACTGGACTGATTGAAGGGCTGCGGGATGCACGCCCAGAGCAAACATCGCACGCTAAAAATGGAGAAAAGGCTCTCAGTGCAAAGGAAAAGCGTAGGCAAAGATCTCAGGAACGGGAGAAGAAGAAAGCCGAACGCAGAAAACTTGAGGATAAAGTCCGTAAACTGGAAAAAGAAATCATGCAATTGGAAGAGGAACAGGGAATTTGCAATGAAGGTTTGGCAAATCCAGATTCCTACAATGATAAGGACAAGGCCAAAGAACTTAATAATCAAGCTTCTCGACTTGCACGAAACCTTCAGCAGAAAAACTACGAGTGGGAAATTGAGACCGAAAAATTACTTCAAGTAGTTGAGTCAGAAAATTAAACTGAAAGTTATTTTTTTTACGCTCTTGATTCCTCCTCTTCAGGCTCTGGCGATCGACAGTAATTCCTTCAATCGAGAAACTTCTGCACAACTCGTCTTTGCTATAAATCCTCGATTATGGGTAAAATGAACTTCAGAAATTTCGCTTAGATTACAAAAATCCATCACCGGACTGTCGTCGTACCTTCGCATACCATAGCCTGTACCACGACTATCAGGATAAACCATGGCAACAATCTCCTCCTCTAATCCAAGTTCCTTAATCCGCCAGGCCAATCCACCGGATGCATCCTCAATCGGAGGTTCCGTCCGGGGAACGAAAGCGACTTTTATTTTATCATCCCCCTCCCCAAGTTCCCAGATCTCCTCCACTTTTGAGACCTCATTCATTCGGGATCGTAAATTTTTTACATAGTTAACCAAGTCCGTACCAATCATTTTCATGACTTCCCAAACGGGTTCTCCGGGGTGATGTTCGGCTTTCCTGGCAAAGGCCTGAAACATTGTTACATCAAGTGGAGAATTTAATTTAGCCATAGCTTCACGGTCAACCCCCAGCCAGTCTGCGGTATCATTCGGGCCCCGGCAATCAAACCATTCAGTTGTTTCCAACCAGGAACAAAATTCCTTGGTATCTTTATATATACCCACCTTCTGCAGGACGAGAGACAGAGCACAGGTCGGTTCATGATCTCGAGGGAATTGATGATGGTCAAAATTGTTAAGTTCGGGCTCGTGTCGGTGTCCAATGTCCAAAACCGCTACTTTTTCGTCTTCAAGTTCTTCTTCGTTTGGATCTCTTCTACAAATGGATACAGAATATTGACTAAGCAGTACCGCACAGGCCAGGAAATCATCCTTATGTGCACCACCCGGGTGAGTTATGATTTTTGTTATCATGTTTCCATAGGCTGAACGAACATGCATTCAAGTCGAATGGAAAACGAAAAAAATAGGGATCTGCTTGTTTACAAACTCATTTTAGTCTACTGAATTAACTCGTGCTAATTTTGCACAGGTGCTGAGTGATAGGAATTTAAGAGCAATTTGCCTTATTGCGAAAATTGCTTGGTGTCTTTTTTTTCACCTCAACTCATCCTATCTGTGATCAATCTTATTTATCGAAAATTTGGCAATCGAGTTCAAGCCAAGGACGACCTTCTTTCTGGTCTTACCGTTGCTTTAGCCCTGGTTCCAGAAGCAGTTGCCTTTGCAATCATTGCCGGAGTTTCACCAATCATCGGACTATATGCCGCATTCATGATCTGCCTGATCACAGCCATTATTGGTGGGCGTCCAGGAATGATCTCCGGAGCAACTGGTGCACTGGCCGTGATTATGGTGTCCTTGGTTATTCTTGGAAATGAGCGAGGAGAAGAATTGGGATTAGGTTCAGATATGGGAGTTCAATATCTATTCGCGGCCATCATCTTTATGGGTATTATTCAAATTGGATGTGGGTGCCTAAAACTTGGCCGTTTTGTTCGCCTCATTCCACAACCGGTTATGTTTGGTTTTGTTAATGGATTGGCCATCGTGATTTTTGAGGCGCAATTCCCCATGTTCACAGAGAGTCCCACCACACCAGGCTCAACCTGGCTTCAAGGTAACGACCTCTATCTCATGAGCGGACTGATTGCCCTGACCATGGCGATCATCTTCCTCCTCCCCAAGTTGACCACTCAATTCCCATCTTCTCTGGCTGCGATTGGAACTGTGACCTTAATTGTGATAGGGCTTGATCTCGACACATTGATCGTTCGGGATATGGCTTCTATTGGAGGTTCACTTCCTAGTCTCGTATCATTCTCGATTCCATTTAACTGGGACACCCTCTCTTTTATCGCACCTTTTTCTTTTATTCTTGCCGCGGTCGGCTTGATTGAATCCCTTATGACTCTGACCCTGATTGATGAGCTCACAGAAACCCGCGGAAATAGTACCAGAGAATGCCTCGGACAGGGAATCGCCAATGTGGTAACCGGCTTTTTTGGAGGGATGGGTGGGTGTGCTATGATAGGACAAAGTATCATTAATATTCGCTCCGGTGGAAGAGGACGCTTATCGGGAATTGCCGCAGGGTTATTTTTGCTGGCATTCATTTTATTTGCCAGTTCACTGATTGAAAGAATTCCATTAGCCGCATTGACTGGGGTTATGTTCATGGTGGTAATAGGCACCTTTGAATGGAGTAGTCTACGCATCCTGAGAAAAATCCCGAAAACAGATGCCTTCGTAATCGTACTTGTTTCAGCCATCACCGTCATCACTCATAACCTTGCTCTTGCGGTGATTACCGGGGTCATTGTCTCGGCACTTGGGTTTGCATGGGAATCAGCCAAGCATATTCACCGGGAATCAAAAGTTCGGGAAGATGGTGCAAAAATCTACTACTTGCATGGTCCCCTCTTTTTTGGATCAGTCACCGATTTCAATCTGGGATTTTCGCCTGCTGAAGATCCGGATTCAGTAATTGTAGATATGAAAGAATCAAGGGTATGGGATCATTCCGGACTGGAAGCCATTCACAAACTTGGCGAACGATACCATAAAGTAGGCAAAACAGTTAAGCTCCAACATATCAGCGAAAACTGCAGGAATCTCCTTAAAAAAGCTGATACAATGGTCGATATCTCGGTTTTACCTGACGACCCAAACTATCAAGTCGCCAATATATAAAACAAGGCTGCAGCCAGATGATAATAAAATAGAGGCGGTTTTTTATTTTTCGTTGGTCACCCAGGGAGAAATCTTAGTGAAACCAAATGAACCGCAATCATTCGCAACCAAAGCACCACCATCTGCGGTTATACAAACATCCTCCCCTGCCCAGTCTGTTTCGTTCGATCCATAAATGCCCTCCCATTGTAATGTTCCACCACGATCCACTTTGATTAGGTAAATCTTCCATTGACCGGATGGGCCGGAAACATGTCCTTTTTTTTCATATCGCTGGGTTTCATCTCCGGTACCCGCAACCGCCAACCAGCCTCCGTCCCGAGTTGAACGGGCTCCCCATACTTCATCGTGAATCCATTTACCATCATAACCCCGAGGCTGTCCAAAAAAACGGGTCCATTGTACTTCGCCATTTCGATTTAGTGAAGTAAGCTCGATGTCCCAATTTTTACTCAGGTTGCTTCTGCGGGTATGACCGGCAAGCAATATTTGTTGTTCAAGCCCTGTATCAAACCCCCAATAAACGGTATGGTATGTTTTAGCCCAGTTAATTTCCCCAGTCCGGTCAATTTGTAGAAGATTATAATCAGGTGACTCTTCATCTTTGGGATGGCAGGCCAAAAGAAAATGACCGTCCGATTGTTTGATCCGATACCCCGATGATGTGTAGGCCGATAAATCCTTTTTCCATTCTTCTTTTCCATCCGGATCCGTTTTAATTAACATTCCCTTACCCCAATTTAGAAAGGTCCCCTCAGCTAATCCGTCCAGGTATCCAGTAGCCCAGATATCTCCATTTTCGGCCTGGGTCACGCCCTCGAATGCATCTTCCTTACCAAGATTCCATGTACGGGTCCAAATTGCATTCCCCGATCGTGCATCCACCTTGATTAATGACGCATCCAGGTTCAAACTTCCGGCCACTAGATAATGTCCATCCCTCGTTTCCAAAACACAATTACCAAGGTTGTATCCACTTTTACCAAATTCTTTTTTCCAAATCAGTTTTCCGAGGTGGTCCGTTTTAACCAGAAAAATCTTCGCAGTTCGGTCTTCCACAAAACCAGTTTCACCAACCATTAAAAAACCTAGGTCACTGGTTTGAATGACATAATGTGGGTGACTCTCCTCACCACTTCCGCTGTATGTTCGGTGCCATTCAATTCGAGGAGGCGGACTACCCATTAAACTCTCACAAATCACTAAGCCGAGTAGTACTAAATAGTTAATCTTAGCCATGCGATTTATAATTTTCACACTTTTTCAAACTTTACTACCCCAAATCCTTCACACATTGAAATAGGGATTCATAATTTTGGTAGTCCAAGACAACTTATTCTTGAAAATAATAAGTATTTGCTTTTAAGAGAGGTCGAGTGCGGATTGATATCAAAGCTCACTACCTTAATGACTATCCCAAGAACATCAAAGTTCATAATTCTGGGTTCCTTATACTTTACTCAGGGAATTCCAAATGGATTTTTTCGGCATACTGTCCCCGTAGTATTCCGGGAGAGAGGACTAACACTTGAGGATATTGCTCTCTTCCTCCCCGCTCTTTATTTGCCCTGGGTGTTAAAATTCCTTTGGTCCATTGTCGTGGAACGTTTTCATTCCAAAAAACAAGGAAAGTACCGGTCCTGGATTATCCCGTTACAAATTCTCACCGCGGGAACGATGGTCGCGTTAGCAAACTGGCAGTTCGGCGCCTCCCTATCCATTTTCGTTCTCGGGGTAGCTCTAATTAATATATTCAGTTCCATGCAGGATGTATCGACAGATGGTCATGCAGTTGAACTCCTAGGTTACAAGGAAAGAGGATGGGGAAATGCGGTTCAAGTAGGTACTTTTTGGATCGGGTATGTGGCAGGTGGTGGGCTCATTTTAATACTTATGAATAAAATGGGGTGGAATTTCCTTCTAATCGCCATGTCAATCGTAACTTTTCTTTCCACTCTGCCCATCCTAATTCTAAAACAAACAGAAAAGAATATAACCAGCCATTCCTCCCAAAATCCGGCCAAAAACTTAAAAGGGTTACGGGCGTTTTTAAGCCAACCTAAAATCATTAAGGTTTTAGGTTTAGTGGCGGCATTTCGGTTGATTGAAGGCTTTATTCGATCCCTGCTGCCAACGATGTTCAAAGATTGGGGAATGAATTTTCAGGATATTG
>JAOFOL010000030.1 GCA_028042835.1 Opitutales bacterium
GTATCGCAACTGACATTTTCCATATTGGAACTAACTCAAAAGATGGAAAGATAAATCCTACTAAATTTCTCGATCTTAGAGAAATGATCAGTGAAGAATTAAGCAAAGAAAAATATTTTCACGAAGTTTAAAACAAGCTCTAGCTAACAAGAGGTAAACTGAGTCGGAAAACAGTACCTTGAGAAGTCGATTCCATAAGCTCGAGATCACCATCATGTGCTCGCAAGATTCTCTTCGAGATAGTCAATCCCAAGCCTGTTCCACCAACACGAGCAGTCAAAAAAGAATCGAAAATTCTTCCTTTAAATTCTTCAGGTATTCCACGCCCTGTATCTTTGACAAGAACTCGAACCCACTTCTGGTCTTCAACAGAGGTTTCAAGGGTTAGGTGCCCACCATCTGGCATGGCACCTAAGGCATTAAGGATAAGATTAAGTAATGCTTGCTGTATTTGTCCCTTATCAACAAAAACAAGACTATCCCCTACCCAATCATTCGTGGTGATAGTAACCATGGACTGTTCTAATTTAAGCCTCACAAGTAGAGCAGCTTCACTCATAATATCTTTCATTGGGCATTGTACACGAAAAGCCTCCCTACTCTTCCCAAAATCTAATATTCGCCCTGCTATCTGATCTAAATGATTAAGCTTTTCACGAATAATTGTAAGATCTTTTGCTTGATGTGGATCGGCATCTTCACTTAATTCCAAAGAATCGAATAGTAAGCGAACAACCATCAAGGGGTTTCTTATTTCATGAGCAATCTCAGCGGCAAGTGTACCTAAAGTCGTCAACCGTTCACTTTTTCTCAAGATCTCCTCTGAAGAGAAAACCCGATCATAAAGTCGGGCGTTCTGAATGGCAATAGCACCCAAATCCGCAAGGGCACGACCAATCAGTTGTTCATCATCATTAAATCTATGAGAACGATCAATATATAAGGTAAGTAAACCAATTGGCTCATCTTCATAGACTACAGGAGTCACAAGCATAGAGTGAAGGTTCTTAGTTCTGATCAAACTCGTAAAATGATGTTCTTCTGTTCGGAAAAGATCGCGAGTCTGAACCTGTCTATGGGCTCGCAACGCAGTACCCAGAATACTCTCTGCCGGTTTCAGTACTTCTTCGTGCGATAAAGTACCAGTCTTATCTTGCAATGAATGTAATCGTAGATCATCAGCTTCGACTTCATATAAAAAAAAGGCAGACATAGTACAGTCCAGGAGAAGAAGGGCTTCCCGAGTAATCGACTCAAGCACTTCTTCAACCTTCCGGGTACCAGCCATATCTTGTCCCACTAAGACCAGAGTCTGTAACTGTTCTGCCTTCCTTCTTAGCTGCTGTACCATCCACATGTTTTCCAGGACCCGGCTTGCTTCATTGGCCATTAAGACCAGCAATCTCAAATCGTCAGAAGTAAATGAATTGATTTCGAATGCATCCACATTAAGGGCACCTACCGTACGATTGCCTTCAATTAAAGGAGCGGCCATCTCACACCGAATTCGATCATCGAGAAGGAAATACCTTTCTTCTAAGGAAACATCAGGACATAGCAATGGTTCGCCATGCATTGCAACCCAACCAGTCACTCCCATTCCCTTAGGTAATTCAAAACCCCGGCTAGAAGTTGATAATCCACGCTCCACTTCAATTACCAATTTATCAGAATCAGCATTCAATAAACTAATCGAAGCCGAACTTGCTCCAAATGCATTCATTACTTCATCCAAAATACCTTCTAATGCGACTAATGGATTTCTCTCCTTTCCTGCTAGAGTACTGATACGATAAAGAACATCGATCACTCTCTGATCAGAACCTTTTATGGAAGAATCGTTAGACATATTATTGAGCCTAGCAAGTTTCTCGCCTTAAACGAAAAACAGTCAAAGATGTTCAATTACTTACCCTGTACAAAATGACTCCAAGTCTCTTCCATAGGTTTACCATATAGAGTAGACATAAAGGGACGACGGGGAGGACGCTTCGGCTCTTTAAGCAATCTCATACCAGCTTCCCGAGGCAAACGATTACTTTTCTTACTGTTACATCTAATACAGGAAATTACCACATTTTCCCAAGAAGTAGCACCCCCGCGGTCTCGCGGTATTACATGATCCATGTTAAGTTCTTTGTGGGGAAGAGATTTCCCACAATATTGACAGCGGTAATCGTCCCTTTCAAGTAAGTTTTGCCGATTAAACTTTATCTCCTGCATGAGCATCCGATCATATGAACGTAATAATAAAACAGAAGGAACTACTACAGATTGACTGACTGTATTAAGCACTCGACTACCGGGAAGATCCTCTAACTCTTTACAGTGTTCAAACCAAGATGGCCCATCAAAGACCCTAAAACTCCCGTCCTCTGCGTATATGACTTGAGCGTGGTCGAGGGAAAGCAAACTAAACGCTCTCTCTACCCCAACAACATTAACCGCTTGCCAAAGACGATTGAGTACGAGGGTTTGATAACTTGTATCCATCCAATGTTAGATATAAGGGAATGACCTATACCTATGTCAAAGGATTTTTATCAACAATTTGGTAACAAAATTAAATGAACAGAATAAAGCTAGATCAGTAACTACGACCTTCTTTATCTTCGAAAAAATTAAGGAATGCCTTGTGTACTACTCTGTAACCGCCGGGTGTTGGATAATTTCCAGTGAAGTACCAGTCTCCTGAATGGTCAGGTAAAGCTTCATGAAGATTTTCAATGCTCTGATAGATTACTTCTACTTCCGTGGTACCATTTAAACAATCGGGTTTTACCAATTCTGCAATCTTGGCTGAAATTTCCGAAGCGGTGAAATTTTCGTAAACACGCTTCACATGATTTTCTAGCTTAGCTTGAGGTTTTTTTAAAGCTTCCCTACACTTTACAGCAACATCAGCAAGTAAACCATCGTACCCTCTCTCCTTAATCAGTGCTACAGCTGCCTGAAATGCAATGAATTTCCCAAGTTCTGACATATCAATTCCATAGCAATCAGGATAGCGAATCTGTGGTGCCGTCGATGCAATTAATAACTTAGTTGGCTTAGACCGACCCAGAATCTGTAAAATACTCTTTTTTAGAGTCGTTCCACGAACAATTGAATCATCAATACAAACTAATGCATCCTCTCTCTCCCTAACGACCCCATAGGTTATGTCATACACATGAGACACTAACTGAGCCCGGCTCGATTCCTGGCTAATAAAAGTACGCAACTTAATATCTTTATTTGCTATTTTTTCACCTTTGGGCCAATTATCCATGACCAGGTCATCAATCAAATCATCATTCAATTCCCCTGATTTATGAGCGTCAAGAAGCCTTTGTTTTACTTCTGCCCTTCTCACAAGACGTAATTGTTCCATAAAACCATAGTAAGCACTTTCTGCGGTATTAGGGACATAACTAAAAACACTCTTGGAAAAATCTCTCCCTACCACTTCGAGCACCTGCGGAACAAGCAAGGCACCAAGCGTTTTTCTTTCTGCATAGATATCGGGATCATTTCCTCTCGAAAAATAAATCCTTTCAAAAGAACATGCAGTTCTTCGTGCCGGATCTTCCGCAAATCTTTCATTAATAAGTTCACCATTTGCACGAATCACCAAAATTGAACCTGGATCTATTTCCGAGACTTCCTCCATTCTCTTCTCAAAAACAGTCATTAAAGGTGCCCGCTCTGATGCAACTGCTACCACCTCATCATCTTCAAAGTAAAAGCCTGGACGGATACCCAAAGGATCTCTCATCGCAAAAGCATCTCCATTACCAACGATACCCGCAAGAGCGTATCCACCATCCCAATTCAAAGATGCTTTTTGGAAAACCTCTGGTAAATTAATACGATCTCCAATCCATTTTGCATGTTCATCCCCCGATACTTTCTCCGCAGTAGCCTGCTGGGAAAGTTGATCATTCATCGCATCTAAATAATACCCGGTCTCCTCAAGTATGGCTTGTGTATCGGTATCAAAAACTGGATGCTGACCACGCTCAACCAGTTTTGCATTTAATTCCTCCACATTGGTAAGGTTAAAATTACCAGCAACCATTAGGTTTTTACATGGCCAATTACTTTTTCTGAAGTATGGATGACATGTGGTTGAACCATAAGCACCGGATGTACCATAGCGCAAATGCCCAAGAAGTAACTCTCCACCATAGTCGAAATGCTCTTTCACTGTATCAGGGAACTCCATAAACGCGTCCCCTTTTTTGATGAGTTTATTAAGTGATCTATTTTGTTGATCGAAAATTTTAGCTAATGCCTTACTGCTTGTGCTGCGCTCGCGAAACATAAAAGCTTGGCCTGCATCAACATTTAATTTCATGGAACCTATTCCAGCACCATCCTGCCCACGGTTATGCTGCTTCTCCATGAGCAGAAAAAGCTGATTAAAACCCCACAAAGGAGTTCCATATTTTTCTGCAAAATACGAAAGAGGTTTTTTTAATCGAATGAGTGCAATGCCGCAAAAATGTCCGATTTCCTCACTCATGGACTAGTTTTTGGTGGGTTCCATATGATTGGGGATCGCATTTGCCCAAACCGATTTTAGATCACCGACATCCAAAGATGAAATTTTTTGTTCATCTACTTCCAATTCAATCTTTCCAGTTTCATCACTTTTACCAAGCAAATGATAAGAAACCGCTGCTAAATCAGAAGTTTTTCTTAAATCATCCAGATCAGCTGAACTAACTGCCACCAAAACTCGTCCCTGACTCTCTCCAAAAAGCAAGGCATCGAGGCGAATTGCGTTCTCATTTGAACTAATCGAAATTTTGGCTCCTAGATTAGTCCCTGAAAATAGCATCTCAGAAAGACCGACTAAAAGACCACCTTCTGCAAGATCATGTGCTGCCCGAATCCTTCCCTGTTCAATCTGACTTAACAGAAGATCCTGTAAATTCTTCTCATTCTCTAGATTTACCTCGGGAACTTTACCCTCTTTCTTATTAAACTGAGTTTGCAGGTAGTAACTACCCCCCAATTCATTTGGCAAGCCACCAAGGAGCACAATAGCTAAACCCGGTTCTTCGATTTGACTACGAGTAACTTGTTCTTGGGTATCAATCAATCCAACCATGGATACCACAGGTGTCGGATCAATTGCACCATTTCCGTGCTCATTATAGAGACTTACATTTCCACCAACTACTGGAACATCGAAAAAAGCACAGGCATCTGCTAATCCTTTTACGCATTCCTTGAGCATATAGTATGCTTCCGGCTTGTTCGGATTCCCGAAATTTAAATTATCGGTAACCGCCAAGGCTTTCGCTCCCGAACAAGCCAGGTTTCGCATACATTCTACAAAGGCAATCTGTGCACCTTTGTATGGATCAAGATAGCAAAACCGATTATTACAGTCATTGGCTATAGCCAAGTACTTATCGATTCCAGCAATACTCAATCTCACCACTCCCGCATCGCTTCCGGGTTCAATCTTGCAACCCGACATGACCATATGATCATATTGCTGCCATACCCAACGCTTGGATGCAATGGTTGGGTGGCCTAGTAAATTTTTGAGTGCATCCTCAACTGAATCAATCTCTATATCTGGGGTCGATTTATCTGTCCAAGTTCTTGCCTCCGTGACATGGACTGGCTCTTTTGAAGGTTGATCGTACACAGGAGCCTCATCCGTAAGAGATTTTGCAGGCAAATCCGCAACTACAACTCCCTTGTGTCTAACCACCATTCGGTCCCCATTTTTAACCTCTCCAATGTGAGCCGCATGTAAATCCCATTTTTCAAACACTTCCTCAAGTTCGCGTTCACGCCCTTTTTTTACGATTACAAGCATTCTTTCCTGACTTTCGGAAAGCATAATTTCATAGGAATTCATTCCTGTTTCTCTTTGAGGTACAAGATCGAGATCAATTTCGATACCAGAATTCCCCCGGGATGCAGTTTCACAGGTCGAACAGGTCAAACCTGCAGCACCCATGTCCTGAATTCCAACGACCAGACCTGGAATCGCCATCATTTCCAAACATGCTTCGAGAAGGAGCTTCTCCATAAATGGATCTCCTTTTTGAACAGCTGGACGGTCTTCAGCGCTTTCCTCAGTCAACTCTCTTGACGCAAAACTAGCACCACCCAGGCCATCGCGTCCCGTACCGGGACCAACATAATAAACAGGATTACCAACTCCAGTAGCTGCTCCTTTTTGAATATCTTCGTGTCTAAGAACTCCGGCACAAAGTGCATTAACTAAAGGATTACCTTCATAGCAGTCATCAAAATAAACATCCCCGCCCATATTTGGAATACCCAGGCAATTTCCATAATGTGAAATCCCACTTACAACACCACGAAACAACCTTTTTACCTGCTTTGTCTCTAAGTTACCAAAACGGAGCGAATTTGTAAGCAGTATTGGGCGAGCTCCCATTGTGAAAATATCACGCACGATACCACCAACTCCTGTGGCTGCTCCTTCAAATGGTTCAATCGCACTGGGATGATTATGAGATTCAATTTTGAAAGCAACTCCCCAACCTTCTCCTACATCAATAACACCAGCATTTTCGTCTCCAGCTTTTACGAGGACTTGACCAATCGACTCTTTATCCTGTTTTTCAGTCGGAAAAAGACGAAGTAGTTTCCGGGTATTTTTGTATGCACAATGTTCCGACCACATGACGGAAAAAATACCGAGTTCAGTGAGGTTAGGTACACGGCCTAAAATTTTTAATATCTGCTCATATTCATCAGGCAAAATACCATGCTGAGAAATAAGTTCCTCAGTAATCTCAACATTTAGTACCGGATCGGGATTCAAAACTAAGGGCGATGGAATTAATTCGCTCATGATGAAGAAATCTCGGTTGGACGAGAGGTTAACAAAGGGGCAAGGAAAGCCTTCAAAACAGGAAGACCATCTAAGCAAGGGTGATGCGGAGCAACGGATCTCTCAGGATGTGGCATCATCCCGTATACATTACCCGTAGAATTACGAATTCCAGCAATATCATTCATCGAACCATTTGGATTACTTTCATATCGTAAAAGAATTTGATCATTTTCTTCAAGAGAGGAGAGAGTTGCCTCATCTGCACGAAAATTACCTTCTCCATGAGCTATCGGAAGAACCAATTTTTTCCCAAGTATTTTCGTGTTAAAGTATTCATTTGAATCTTCAACTTTAAGTTCCTGATTAAGGCATCGAAAATCGATGCACTCATTACGAATCAAGGCACCGGGTAAGAGCCCCGATTCACATAAAATTTGAAATCCATTACAAATGCCGAGTACTTGACCACCCTTCTCAGAAAATTCTTTAAGATCATTCATGATGGGAGAAAAGCGAGCAATCGCTCCACAACGCAAATAATCTCCAAAGGAAAAGCCTCCCGGGACAATTACCGCCTCAGTCTCGCTGGGCAGTTTGTCTTTATGCCAAATTCTTGCGGCAGGTACATCTAAAATATCCGCAACAGCATGTTCCGAATCCCAATCACAATTAGATCCAGGGAACTGTAAAATTGCAACTCTCACTCCTTACCTCCTTCTTGTTGATCTTCTTCTCCAAATACTTCTTCGACAACTGGATTTGTCAATATCCCTACGCCATCAATTGCCACAGTTACTTCATCGCCAGGTACTAAAAATCTTTTAGGGTCTCTAGCCTCCCCTACACCGGAAGGTGTACCAGTAAGAATAAGGGTACCGGGTAGCAAAGTTGTACTTCCACTAAGAAAGGAGATAAGGGTAGGTACATCAAAAATCAAATCATCCACCCCTGACTCCTGCATTTTTTCTTCGTTCACATAAGAACGAATGGTAAGTTTGGAAGGATCTGGTATTTCGTCGGCAGTTGCTAAGCAAGGTCCTACCGGGCAAAAAGTATCAAATGTCTTGCCTCTACAAAACTGCCCTCCACCTTTCTCTTTTTGCCAGTCTCGGGCACTTACATCATTGGCACATACATAACCCAATACATAAGAGAGGGCATTTTCAGGCTTAACATTTTTACAAGGGCGACCGATCACGACTCCCAACTCGCCTTCGTAATCAACTTTATCACTCCGCAAAAATCGTGGTAGAACAATCGGGTCCCCAGGATTTTGAGTGGCCGTGGGTGCTTTCATGAAGACCATCGGGTATTTTGGAATTTCTAGACCGGTCTCCTCCGCATGTGATCGGTAATTTAGACCTATTGCATAAATACAACGAAAATCAATGGGGGTCAGGAATTGAAATGGGGTAATTGCCTGATCGGTTGCCTCAAAGTCCCCATCTTGTTTCTGCAAAATCAGGTAAGTTTTACCCTCCTCATCAAAACGACCAAAACCCATCTTACCGGATTGGTCAAGGTAGCGAAAAATTTTCACCCTTCTGTTATCTCGTAACGGAAATCCTCAATGACTGGATTACTGAGTAATCCATCACATAGCTTATCAAGCATTTCCCTAGACTCGGGGGTATCCTCTCCTTCAATATCGAAGGAAATAGTTTTTCCCACGCGGACACCCTCCACCGTTTCGTGGCCGAGGCTTTTCATAGCTTGCTCGACCGCCGCTCCTTGTGGATCCAAGACAGTATTCTTGGGAGATACAAAAACAGTTACCTTCACTCCTTCTTTGAAACGATTCATCGGCACATCTTACAACCCTATTTTGCGCACGTTGCAAAAAACTTTGCGAATTACCCTAACTCTTAACCCAGTGGATGAAAATTTGCATGCTCATCAAGAAGCCTTTCGGAACCGACTTGCGTATAAATTTGGGTGGTTCCAATATCAGCATGTCCAAGCATTTCCTGCACGGACCGAACATCAGCCCCCCCCCAACAAAAGATGAGTGGCAAAAGAATGCCGCAATCCATGCGGACTGACTTTTTTTTCAATCCCTGCTTTTTTTGCATACTCTTTAACAAGGAGCCAAACTGTTTTTCTTGAAATTGCTTTCCCCCGCATACTTAAAAACATTTCACTGCCTGTGCCATCTTTGGTAAAAAAAGGCCTTCCACCATGCAAATAATTCCTGATTGCCTCGATTGCATGCCTCCCCACTGGTATGACTCTTTCCTTCGAACCTTTACCGAAAACACGGGCAAAGCCTTCATCCGTACTAATAGAATTCATCGAAATAGAGCAGATCTCAGATACCCGTAAACCACTTCCGTACATCAATTCCAACAAGGCACGGTCTCTCTTACCCAATGAAGTGCTTAAATCAGGTGCACTTAAAAGTTTCTCCATTTCCTCAATCGTTAAACTATGAGGTAGAGCCCGTCCCCTCCTTGGATTTCCCAATAATTCTGTATGATTATCATCCATCTCTCCCTCGGATACCAAGTATCGAATCATCATTCGCAAAGCCGATAATTTTCGAGACAAGCTAGCCGCAGAGTATTCTTTGTCTGTCAAAGCGGCTAACCATGCTGAGTAGTTTTCAAGGTGAGCTTCTCTCCAGTGCTTAACACCTAGCTCATGTAAAAATAATGCACATTGAGCTAGGTCTGTTTCATAGGAATCAATGGTATTCTTAGATAAGCCTTTCTCCAACTGTAACCAGGTAAGAAAAAGACTTATCCAAGGCTCAAAAGGTACAGGTGGTTCAATTTTTTGAGTTTCTATGGGACCTGCCTTGGCTGGTTCTTCCATAAATATCAATTAAACTTGAGGTGGTTCAACTGGGTTAAGTTCCCCAGCAAATAATTTTCGATATATTCGATTAATCGGAGTTTTCAGTCGACTCACCATAAACTTCTCTTTTCGTAAAGCACCATAACCATAACGATAACTGGCTGCCAACCGAGGATATGAAAATAGAGCCTGGCTTTCTAACATTCCCTTCAGTCTCTGCAAATAAAGCATTCCGATTTCTACATTCGTTTCCCATTCAAAAGCCTGCCTGTAGTGAAGTTTTGTAACATCCGACCAAGCTGCTTCTGTAAGTTGCATCATTCCTTTTGCCACGGAACTCTCTGCATTGGCATTCAGACTACTTTCCGCGTGGCAGATTGCGTATACAAAAGTGGCCTCCAATCCGTAGCTATCGGCCTCTTTGCTTATTTTCTTCCAAACAACATCTTCTCCAATATATCTCGCGTCTCGATCAATCAGGGTACACCCCGAAAGCAAAGCCATAAATATAGAAATACCACACAGAAACCACTTACTGTATAAATTAACTGTTCCACCCATCACAAATTTCACAATAAGCAATCTTAAGGAAATTTGGCAAGAATCATTGGATCATATAAAACCTCACTAGGAGGTAATAATAGGGTTTAAGCACTGGCTGATACCAAGAGAAATGCCAACATTAATAAAATTACCAAAAATGCAGTTAATCCAATCGGGTATAAACCTAACCGGGCTCTACGCTGATAAGATTGCTTGGTCTTTCTACCGACGATACCAGGCAATCCGATGCCGTCTAAAACTTCAACCAATAATCCCATGCAATTCTCCTGAGCACCCTTGGTAAAAGTGCATACCTTATGGGTTATGCCGTCTACGAAAATAGTATGAGACCATTTATTTAGACCATTCCAAAAAAAGCTTCCAGCACCAAGAAAACCACGCCCTGCCTTTCGATATACCCAATCAATATCCAAGTTCACGGATGGTAATTCTGGGGGATATTTCCCCCAAAGATTTAGCAAAGTAAAAGCAAGGGCAGAAAAGAGTAAGATCTCCAATTGAGTAATTACATGAGTGGCATCATATGGATGATATCCAGCGGCTCCGTTTGGCAACAAATCGTATAGCCATTGAGGATTACAACCAAGGAAAATGCAAAGGAAAGAGGATATACCCATAGCCACAAGCATATTGGTCGGAGCTTCTTTAGGGCGTAGGCCAGAATCATGGGCGAAAAAAGCAAAGAAAGGAATCTTGATTCCAGCATGGTGAAATACGCCTGCTGAAGCAAAAAGTAAGCACAACCAAACGATAGAATGTCCGTTACGGGCAGTTTCAGTAATAATAATAGATTTGCTTATGAATCCGCTAAACAGAGGAAACGCGGAAATGGAAGCCGCACCCACTATACAGAAACCTGTTGTCCAAGGCATTGATTTATACAATCCTCCAAGGTGAGAGCCACGAATTTCACCCGTTCTATACAATACTGCACCCATACTCATAAAGAGTAATCCTTTATACAAAACATGCGTAAATGCATGGGCAATCGCACCATCAATGGCTAAGTCTGTTCCTATACCTACAGCAACAACCATAAAACCTATCTGATTAATCTTACTGTAACAAAGTACTCGACGAAGATCATTTTCAATGACCGCATAGAAAATTGGAAACATTGCCATCACTCCACCCACAGTAATCAGAATTTCGGCACCAGGGAAAAGCCTGACAAGCATACAGACCGCACATTTGGTGGTAAATGCGCAAAGCCAAACCGGCCCCGTTGGGGTTGCTTCGGAATACCCATCCTTCAGCCAAACATGTAATCCAGGAAATGCTGCCTTGATCCCAATAGCTATGAGAATAAGCATCGCCCCTGTGTCTCCAGATTCAAGAGCACCTGTAAGGGAATCCAAAGAAAAGGCACTTTCTCCCTCTCCATGATATCTTAATAATACTCCAAATAATAAAAGCAGGCCCGATGAGACATGGAAAAATAAGTACCTAAAACCCGCATCCTCAGCCAACTTCGTCTTTCGGCCCCAAATTTGAAAAACGGAGGTAATTGCAAGCCCTTCCCACCAGAGGAAAAGAGACAGCATATCGCCGGCAAATGCGACGCCAACAGCAGTCGCTGCGTAGAACAAAGCCATTGAGACCTGCCAGGGATCCCTCAGATGTAGTGAATATATTCCTGCAACTAAGGCAGCAATATGAAAAAGATAGCCAAATACTTTAGCTTGTTGATCAACAGATACCCCTAGTATGTCGTACCCAAATACATGGAGAGTGGAAACTCCACCAATTTCGAGGCCATGTACATGCAGTAACCCAAATAGAGGAGCTAAGATCAATGCAATCGATGCAAATCTTCCCCGAAGGATAGCTGCGGCTATTCCCCCAAGCAAAAGAGCCGTAGCGGGGTGGGCTCCAAGTTCATAGGTTGATGCAAGGGTATCCATACTTACTTTTTCTCCCAGTAATCCTCATCACGCATCAGAACATTTTTACCGTTCCAACTTCTCATAAGCTTTGAAAGGTAAACCAAGCCAACGCAGGCGATAAAACCATAAACTCCATAAAAAGCAGGTATTGTCTCAATGGAATGGAGAGATGAATCTTCTGAGAATGCTGCATGCTTATGCCAGCCAAAGCTAAAGATTAGATCTGCTAAAATTACAATTCCACACAACCAATAAAACCATCGGATTAATCTTTTTACATTAGTTGGATTATCCAACCAGTCACTGGATTCCTGTTTTTCCTTATTTTTTGAATCAGAACTCATGAAATAAAAATTTATGGGGAAACCCCGGCTAATTTGAGGAGCGAATCAGACCAAAAAAACATGGCGAAACAACCAAGTGCAGTACATGCAAGGGGTACAACACAAGGCCATGGAGCTTCTTTTATCGAAGCATCATCCTCTTCGGTATCCTCTGACCTAAAGAAAGCTGTTACAGCAACGGGGAGTAAATAAAACACATTCAGCAATGAACTGATTAACAACACAACAACGACCCATGTCGCATCACGATCCAATGCACCTAATGCCAGATACCATTTACTAATAAAACCACCCAGCGGGGGTAGTCCAATTACACTCAAAGAGCCTATCATGAAGGCACCCATCGTAATAGGCATACGTCGACCAATCCCCCTGAGTTGACTGACATACTTCTTTCCAGAAGCGACAAAAATCGCCCCCGCACAAAAGAAAAGAGTAATCTTGCCACATGCATGCATTGCAATATGTAAAACTGCGCCACCCTGTCCTCGATCGGTAGCAATAGCTGCTCCTAGTGCAATATATCCAAGTTGTCCGATTGTAGAAAAAGCTAATCTTCGTTTTAGATTATCCTGAGATAGGGCAATCAAAGACGAAATTAATATCGTCCCGGATGCGATGATCATAATCCATTCCTCCCCGCCCATTTGGGATAGAACTTCCACTCCATAAACATCAGCATAAATTCGATAGACGCAAAAGACACCAACTTTAACCACGGCAACTGCATGAAGCAGAGCTGAGACTGGAGTTGGTGCGACCATCGCTCCGGGTAACCACGAATGAAAAGGCATCAGTCCGGATTTCGCAAAACCATAGGTAAACAAAAACAGCAAAACGATTTGTGTGGTTTCACTGAAATGACCAACCTTACCGGTGTCTGCCATGAAATCCATTGTCATTTGTCCGCCATCCAGCCACACATAACACCAACTTAAGGCAGGCAAAAGTAGGCAAAGAGAGGTAAATAATAAATAACCAAGATAGGTTCTACCCCCAGTTCTCGCATCCTTATCCTGCATGTGGGTGACGAGAGGAAAAGTTGAGACGGAGAGCATTTCGTAGAAGAAATAAATTGTCAGCAGATTAGCAGAAAATGCTACTCCCATGGTAGCTGATAAGGAAAGTGCGAAGAAAGAATAAAACCGAGTTTGAGCATGCTCGTGTAATCCTCGCATATATCCTACTGAATACAAAGTGGTAGCTATCCAAAGAATCGATGCAACACATGCAAAAAGCAGACCGGGTCCGTCCACTCGAAGCAACATCGGCACATAAGAAAATATTTGCCAAATATGAAACTCTAAAATGGCTCCACTCAAGACGATTGGAAGCATAGACAGAACTAAAGCAGCCTGGACAGAAGCCGTAATAAAAGTAATTGATTCCCGAAGGTTTGCTCTCTTCTCCCCTGCCCACATGATACCAACAAGGCCAAACCATGGGGCAATAAGTGCCAATAACGGCCGGATATCTTCAATTATTAATGGTGCACTCATTAGTGATCGACTCCCGTTGGTAAGTCATAATCCTGGAGAAAAATTTCAATCTGATTAACCACCTCCTGGTTGTATATGCCAATAAGAATGACGCACGATGCGGAAACAAGAAGCGGTATTAGCATGACTAAAGGAGCTTCGTTAAATCGAGTCTGCTCTTTACTGAGCCCTAAATCTCCATGTCCTTTACCTAAGTTTTCTCCACTTTCACTTACCGCAAGATGAATTCTTTCAATCAGACGGAAGAATAGTACGACCATAACCATGGTAGAAAACATCAACACGACCATATACTCCCAGCGCTCTGAGACCATACCACCCGTTATTAAATACCACTTACTGAAAAAACCACAAGTAGGGGGCAACCCAATGATAGAAAAACCGCCGATAAAAAAACCGATCATAGTAAGCGGCATCTTCGAGAACAATCCCCTCAATCCATCAAAATGCGTTGTCTTACAGGCTCTCAGGATAATCCCCGTGCCCAGAAAAAGGCACAAGGTCATACAAGCATCACTAATAATATGGAAGATAGATCCAATCATACCATAATAATTATAAATCCAAATTCCTCCGACCATATACCCAACTTCAGCGACAATCAAATAGGCGAGCATCCGTTTGATTTCTCTTTGGGCAAGAGCCATAAAAGCAGCACAAATAATAGCAACAACTACCAACCATGGCATCCAATTAACCCATATGGTGGATTCAAAAGAGAATTCTACACCAAAGACAGATAATAACATCCGAATCATCACATAGATCATCACCTTCGTTACCAAAGGTGCCAGTAAACAGGAGGTGGTTGTGGGTGCGTTACAATAGGCATTTGGTAGCCAAACATGAAATGGGAAAAAAGCCATTTTGATAAGAATCCCGACACCAACCAGCACAAATGCGACTTGCATGGTTGCAGAATCCGCCAACCCATTGGCTTCGATGACTTCACGAATACCTATCATGTTGAGGGTACCCGTTTTAATGTAAAGATAACCTACACCCAAGAGATATAGAGATGCCCCGATCGTTCCAAGAATCAGATAATTAAAAGTCGCAGCTGCTGCCCTATTCGATCCAATTGCAATCAATCCGTAACCAGTCAGAGCAGCTACTTCAATTAAAACATACAAATTGAAAGCATCTCCGGTCATACATATTCCTGCTAATCCTGTTATCTGTAATAGCATCAAAGAATAATAAATGGATTCTTTATTCGGGGTTTCATCCTCCACAGCCAGCTTCGAATAAATCGTTACGATAAGCCCCACTCCCAATACGATGATGGAAATAAGACCTGCTAAGATATCTACTCGGAATTCAATACCCACCCCCCGTGGAAAAAGATCAAGCGTCCATCCTCCCAATATGTACGAAACTTCATGAGTCGAAGAATTGATAGCCTGCAGGAGAGTCTCCACACCGGCACCGAATGCCCCAACCATGGAAATGACTGAAATTGGGTAGGCCAACTTTCGATTTACAAAGCCGGACAAAGCGGCAAGAACCGATCCCAAAAGTGGGAAAATGAAAATCCATGCAATTGCGTCACCCATCATTTTTTAGATTTCACTGATTCCGGTTTTGACTTCTCAGATGGTTTATTTACCGGTTTTTTTCCCTTTGCCACAGGTTTTCTTTTCGGTTTAGGTTTTGAAGATGATGATTTGCCTGTTGTCTTACTTTCTTTGGAAGAAGATCTAGAGACAGATTGAGTTATGGACTTAGCTTTAGCCTTTTGCCTGGACCTCTTCCTCCTGGCATTCTGTCTTCTCTTTTCAATTGGCGAGATACTGGCACGCTCATCCACCCGTTCTAATTTATCAAGCAAAACATCTTCCTCAATTGTTCCATATCCACGATAAATTCTCTGACAAAGTGCCAGCGCCAATCCCAATGTAGCCACCCCCACAACGATTGCCGTAAGCATCAATACATGAGGTAATGGATTGGAATATTTTTTGGCAGCCTCCCGATCGAGAATGACGGGACGGTGTTGAACCTTTCCTGATTCTGATACCTCGGCATCATCAGGCAATTCTGCATGATTTCCATGGGGATCATGCTCGGGTAAATAAATTGGAATAGTGGCCTCATCCTTAACTGCAATAGAGACATAAAATAGAATAATCGCTGTTTGAAAAATGGACATCCCGATCAATTTCTTGATCAAGTTTCGTTTTGCCAACATAGCCCACAATCCAATTAAAAGCAGTACAACATAGATACAATAATTTAGCCTCTCCACTAAAAGTTCGCTTATCATATTAGTCTCTGGCATTTCGAATCAAAGTCCTTCCTTCAATCGCCCCTCAGAAGCAAGGTTGGCATACAAGACAAACATGATTGCAGTTACCGTAAAGCCTACCCCAATTTCCACTCCCAACATGGCGTGGTATCGAGCCATTTCGCGGGATACAGGGAGTACTTTTTCTAATTCTGCATAATCCAAGAATTCACCACCTAAAAACATCGAAAGCAATCCAATCCCCGCATAGAGCAGAATTCCCAGTGCAGCCACAAGCATACATTTTTCCACCGGAAATCGTGATAAGGCTTTCTCTAAATCCCACGATAGAGCAATGAGAATAAAACTCGCCCCCATAAGTACGCCCCCCTGAAACCCACCACCCGGACTCACATGTCCATGAGCAAGCACATAAAAGGCAAATATTTGAATAACAGGGATAATCAGCCTTACTGTATTAGTCACAATCAAGTCGGGCTCATTATCTACCTCATGATCTTTTCGTTTGGCATTTCCCTTTACCGATCCTTTTAGAATAGCGAGCACTGCCATACCTGCAATAAATACGACCACGGTTTCAAACATGGTATCAAAACCTCGATAATCTGCCAGCACTGCGGTTACCATATTTGGAACTTCAGTATCCACTCCTGTATTACCAATAAAATGATTGGATACAGCCGCCTTAGATGCAGGAGAATTCACATCTCCCCACTCTGGGAAATCCTGGGCTGCCCAAATCAGAAGAAAGCCTATGGCAATGACTGGAATAAGAGATAATACCTTCATCAATCGTTTGATTTTCTACGAAGGTTAAAAATTGTGGCAACCAAGACTACCGTACTAATACCCGCACCCACAGTCGCTTCAGTAAAAGCAACATCGACCGCCCCCATCTCTGCCCAAAGTAGGCACATCAAAAAACTATACACTCCAAAAACAACCGCAGATACTAATAAATCTTTGACCCAAAGAGAAGCCACCGCGGCTACAACCAGAAGTAAAAGTATAAAAGTATTAAACAATTCTAAACCTATCATTTCTTACTTTTCTTTTTTTGACTCGAGTTTTTAAGATCCTCTTCCGTCATGGGCATTTCATCATCCTCAAAAGCGGCACGCATTAAAGCATGAGAACTCGTTGGTGTGGTCAGATAAATAAAAAGAATAACTGCGAGAATCTTTATAAATACAAGCCAGCTTTCTAAGGAAAAATCGTCCATCGTGACCATGGCAAAGCCCGCAAGCATCAACATCGTTGATAGGGTATCACCTTTTCCTGCTGCATGCATTCGGGTGTAAAAATCTGGAAAACGAACCATACCCACAGCAGAACCAAAGAAAAAAGCCAAGCCAAGGATACCAAGAATTATACCTACTAGATGAAATAAGGACATTTCAAGACTTACATCTCCAGCTACAGTTCCTAAAACCAAGGTTAAAGAATAATCTATCATTATGCCCTACCCCTGCCTTTCGCTTTTTCTCTAGCTTCCATCTCTTTTAAGGAAATCGTGCGGTTCAGATACCTGGAAACAACAATTGCAGCTACAAAATTAAGTAACGCATAAGTAAGTGCGAAATCCACAAACATCTCTACTCTTCCGTAAAGAGTACCGATAATTACCAGCAATACAGCCGTCTTTGTCCCAATTACATTAACTCCCAATATTCGATCAAACCCAGTAGGCCCCTTACAGATTCGATAGATTACAGGTATCATTAGAACAAAAAGGCTCGCGCCCATGATTATGGAAAACCACTCAATCACTTGTTTGCGAGAACGGATGGTTCAAAAACTTCAGCTACTTTTCTTTCAATTCCACCGGTTAAAAGATCATCTTCAAGGAATTGGCTCATGGTATGAACATGAAAAATATCTCCACGGATAAGCATGGTGATGGTACCTGGAGTCAAAGTGATAGAATTTGCCAGAACAAACTTGGCAAAATCTGTTTTCAAATAAGTTTTAAAAGTCACAACCCTCGGAGACATTTCTTCATATCCTGCTTTAGTAGTGGCTAACTTAAAAACATGAAGATTTGCTTTCACCACTTCCCAAGTAATCCAAGGTAAATATTTTATAAATGCCCAGGCTTCGCGAATTCGAGAAAGTCCACTTTTTTTTCGGTCATAAAAAAGAAGATCCTGAGATATCCAAGTCACGACAAGACAGGAAATCAATCCAAGCCCTAAATGAAACAAATCAAATTTACCTGAAAGGATAACCCAGTTCAGCAGAAGCAGTAGGAAAATGACAATTGGATACACTGAGAAAGTAATTTATTTCAAACTATGAACAAAAGATTTTTTTCCTTTCGGGGCAACACCGAACGGAAATTTTCAGTAATTTTTGTAAACTTTACTGCCTAATTACCTGAAATTGAAATCCAATCTTTAAGTTCATAATCATAAATTGGCTTATCTTTTTGGTCTGGTAATTGACTGAAATACAACCAGCCTCCGGGATTTGGACTATTTCCCTGCCGGTAGATAAAAGGGAAAGTATCACGGTTAGTCCATAGCCAACCTAAATTACCAGGCTGATAGTACCATCCATCTGTATGTGGAATCGATTGCCCAGTAACTTGGTCTAAAAAGGTCAAACTTGATAAACCTTGGGTAGCAAGATCTGCCTGCACTTCAGCTAAGGCTTCCGCTTTAGCTGCTGCCACCGCATCTTCGAGCTCTTTAGCAGTATGTAAGCTGTAAGTTGAAAGGTTATTTTGAACAAAAGTAATACCACTGGCATTTCCATCGGACACACCTAAGTCATAAGTGGCATTTCGCTCCGCATCGGTCAGGAAATTATATTTCGAAGGGTTTGCCTGCACATAAGCAATACCGCTGGCATTTCCATCAGTAAAGCCCGAGGTATACCCACTAGCATTTCCATCAAGCACCCCCTTATCATAGCCTTCAGTATATTTGGTATTTTGTTGCGTTTGCGTAAATAAGTTGTGATTTGAAGGCGTTGCCTTAACCTCATCAATTCCCTGCTGTTTTGCTGTTGCTTCTGCTGCTGAAAGTTCACTTGCAGTATGTAAATTGTAAGTGGAAAGATTAGCCTGCACATGGGCGATACCACTGGCATTACCTTCTGCTTTAGCTCTATCCTCACTTTCAAGGAAGAACGAACGCAAAGCTGTATCAGCAGATGTCGGTGTAAGTCCTACCACATTACTCTCATTGTAATCGTTAAAACCATCGCCATCATGGTCAGGATTACTGGAATTAGTTTCGTAAACAACAACTTCCAAATAATTTGATAATCCATCCCCATCCGTATCAGTCAAATCCTCCTCAAAAACAGGTTTAACCGACAAATCGGATGAAACTGTATAAGGGTATGAACTATTGGTAGATGAAATATCGCCAGACCAGTTACTGAAACTGAAACCAGTTCCGGGATTAGCAACTAAAGTTACCTGATCGCCATAAAAATAAAATCCTTCTCCATTCTTTGTCCCCGGGACGGTGCTTATATTCAAACCATTCGGTTCGTATACAATACTATCAGGTTCATCAATCGATATGTAATATGCTTTAACTGCAATAATCTGGGTAGTTGCTGTTTTATTTGCCCGCCCAAGTTGCCCGGAATCGTTAAGCCCGCCAGCCCATACACTTCCATCGCTTTTAAGAAAAACACTGTGTTTGTAACCCGCAGAAATTTCATTTACTCCAGAAAGGACTGAACCATTTAAAAGAGGTAAGGCAACGCTCGAACTGTTAGTTATCGTTTGGTCTCCGAGTTGACTCTTATCATTAAGTCCAACTGCATAAACGGCACCATTTGTCGTTATAAAGAAGTTATGATTCATACCTGCTGCAACGCTGGAGATATTATCCAAAGAACTAAAAATTCGCACGGGACGGTTTCTACTCCAATTTGTAGAATCCCCAAGCTGTCCGTATTGATTATCTCCCATCGCCCAAACGCTGCCATCTGTTTTAATGTAAAAACTTGCGTTTCCACCGGCAAAAACTTTGGACACATTGTATGACTCGACAGAAACAGGGGTAAGACTATTAATGCTCGTCCCGTCCCCAAGCTGTCCATATTGGTTATTTCCCATAGCCCATAGACTCCCGTTCACATCCAAATAAAGACTATGATTTGCTCCTGCCGCTACCGCCGAAACATTCGCGTCTCTGATTTTAACGGGGGAGTTTTGGGAGGTGTTCGTATCGTCGCCCAACTGGCCATCGTCATTCAAACCCATTGCCCATAAACTACCATTTACATCCAAATACAAGCTATGGTTTGCGCCAGCTACGACTGCCGAAACATTCGCGTCTCTGATTTTAACGGGGGAGCTTTGGGAGGTGTTCGTATCGTCGCCCAACTGGCCATCGTCATTCAAACCCATTGCCCATAAACTACCGTCATTTTTAATGAACAAACTATGATTCTCACCAGTGGCAATACTAGACACCCCACTTGATTCAATTTCTTTAACGGTGTCTATACTGGTAGATGTATTACCATCACCCAACTGTCCGTAAGTATTATTTCCCACCACCCATAAACTACCCGAAGGCACCCCCACATCTTTTTTTAAAATTAATGTATGATTACCGTCAGCGGAAATATCAGTTACCTTTGCGACTGAATAAACGGTTAGCGGGGAAATGCATGTAAAAAATATTACTAAGTGGCTCACAAAGGAAAACTTTCTAAAACTTGATTTCTTCCAGAATGACAGGTTGTGCATGGATATTATTTTCATAAACTTATTCATAGCGATCAGATGCTTTAATTTTCTTCAGGTTTTGAAATTTGATTCGATGGTGATTTATCTAAGGTTGAAGCCATATCCAATTTGGACTGAGATCTCGGAGTCGTTTTAACCTCAGCTGTCTTGTCTGACATGTAAGCCTGCCCATTATACTCTGTGACTGCATAAAATATACCTTTTGTTTCAATCATTCCTGAACGGGTACGAATTCCAAATTGTGGGGATGTACTAAGATCTCTTTCTGGGTTTAAATAGGCAGAAACAGTACCACTTCGTAAATCAATCAATTGTTTGTTATCTACGGCGGGTCCCAGCACAACCCGGGAATTTGCCCCAAACCGTACTGCTGATTTTCCCATAAAAGATATAACCAATTCGGAACCTGATGGAATCACGAAAAGAGTCTTGGTCTTAACAATCTCCCCATCATCAACCGGTAAAAAAGAATTATCAGAGGGAAGATACCTAACGACCATACCACTACTAATTTCGATTCTAGGCATCTCTGCCTCAGGGATAGTAGAATTCGGATCAATTGACAACCAAGGGTCATGCTTTGCCTCCTTTACGATATCAACTTCAGGTAACTCTCCCACAATTGATTCCAATTGTTTTAATTTTTTTTCAATTCCCTGTAAAGATTCTGGCAGATCCATCTCGGAGAGTTGTTGGTTTGCTGTAGGTATTGATATGGGAACTAAAACTTGTTCTACAGGCAGATTTCCAGGCTGATCATTTGTAATGTCGGAAGGAGCACCCAATAGTCTCTCCAGTTCATTCATTTGTTGGTTCAATGAATCAATACTGGGCGTACCCTGGGAATAAATACTCGTGGTAAATGTTACCCCGAGAGCTAAAAACAACTTCATAAACAAAGGAATATTCATCGGTTCGAGAACCCCTTTAAAGTTTCCTTAATAGCCGGCGTAAGAGCTTGTTCCAACATTTGCGATGCTTGCGGAGAAAAGACCGGACGGGTTACCGGTGCCAAAGGTTTTGTACCAACCACTCGCACCGTTGGAATAGGATCCTTAGGCTGATCATCGCTCACTAAGCCTTCATCTATAAGATTTTTTTCTTCGGATTCTCCCTTATCATCGGAAGTCATATCAGCACTACTGTAAGTATCCCAACCCTTATCAGATCCAATAGACACCTCAGGTAATGCCCTCTCATTACTTACAACAACAGGAGACATTGATGCATAGTCTCCGCCAAGCAAAGTGCTAGAACCACCTGATTCTCCAAATTCAATCAACTTAACCTCATCTTCGGGAATCGATTGTAAAAGATATGAATATTCAGAGTAAAGTCCGAGATTCATAGCTGCAGTCAATTGTTCTTCGCTCAATCGCCCATCTCCAACTTGCTGGCTTACAACATCAGATAAAGATGGCACACCATCAGGAACGGCTACATTCTGGTTCGATGAACCCCCAAGGCTTGGCCCGGGAATTCCAGCCAAATCACCATCAGGTAAGGAGTTTCCATCTGACTGATCAGAAGACACATTGTCAGATATCTGATTACTACCAGACAAATTAAACCCTGGATTTTCATCCTCCAATTTAAAAATAGTTGCAGCATCCAATCCGACAGAAAGCGAATCAAATTCTAGGCTTATAGCATTCAGTACAAATAGATCATCCGCCTGAGTATTTAAACCAGCCGCTATCTCCGTATCTACATTGTTACCGAAAATTACGACTTGATCGAAGTCTGAAATGAAATCAAAGACCGCGGTATCTACACTACCGTCTTTAGCCCCTAGCAACAGAGAGCTCGAAGAACTGGTAAAGACTGGACTGAAAGAAACTTTTATATCTAGGTCACCATCATCAACTCGAAAATCTGCGTGCTGAGCAATGACCTCTGACAAACCGGCTTCCGCATGTTTAACTGAAAGCGAATGAGCCGACCGAACTTTTATCTCGTTAAAGGAACCACCCAGATGCACAGTCGAAATCGCGTTTGCTTTTCCAGACAAGGAAACATTTGAAAAACGATTCGCTTTTGTCTGAAGTTCAACATTTGAAGAGTTCACCACTCCATTATCTCCAGAAATCTCAGTGAATTCAGAAAATTTTACCTCGGAAGCATTGATTTTGCCAGACTGAGTTATGCTTGAGCCCGTTAATTCCACACTCGATGCATTCAATATACCGCTCTGTAAAAGAGCATTGCCTGCCATATCCCCAGCCATCGAGCCCGATGCATTTATGCCTTCCGTAATTTCAACGGCGAAAGATCCATCCGCATTTGAAATTTCCACTCCCTCTCCCGTAGCAATCAGGATCGATCCACTCCTGGCATTAACAGTTCCGGAATTTGTTACAGATTTTCCACCCAGTACAATACGGTCAGCTTCAATCAAACCTTCATTTTTTACTGATCCGCTCAGACTTGGATATCGGTCACGGTTTTCTATAAAATCGCTATCAAAAATATCACCTCCCATAGCCTGCAAGTGTCGGGCTTGGATTACCGATCCTTCTCCAAAGATTAATCCACCAGGGGCTGCAAAATAAAGTTTACCATTTGCTTCTACTCGCCCGTCTATCCGAGAAGGCGAATTGGAGGAAATTCGGTTAAGCACCCGTGCATTTACTCCAGGTTGTACAAAACGAACAGATTCATCACTTCCCACATTAAAACGAGTATGGTTAAAAATACTTCCATCCGGTGCCGTAATCGTCATTACTTTACCATCAGTTGAAGTGGTAGAAACCCCGCCCGTCGTTCCCTCCGGGAGACCACACAAGCAACTCACTCCAAAAAAAATGGAGAGGATAGCCAGGGGCTTATTCATTACTTTACTCATTTTCTATTAAAAATTCCATCCCAAGTTTCCATGTACCCGATAATCAGAACTCCGGGTACCATCAATTGTATTACCTCCAACTTTTAACTCTCTCAACGGCTTGGCAAGGTCAAACCTTGCATACAACCCTCGGGGTAAAAGAAATTCCACACCCACTCCGATACCCAGTAAGGTTTGATCAGACTCAAAAAACAAGGGATCATTTACCCCAACCCTTGCCCAGTCGATAAAAGCACCCAACGACCATGGAAGATCTGCTTTCGAGTAAGAATCCACAAAATAATAAAAGGGAACGCTATACTCCAACGATAATGCCTGTCCAGAATCCCCCGCCACCAGAGACTCGGGATATCCTCTCACACTTCCTGTACCACCCGCGATAAACTGATGATGGGGAAGGTGTCTCTTTCCAGAAAAGGCAAAATCAACCTTGGCACGGATGCTCAGCACCTGATTGGAAAAATATTCATTGGGAGATTTGGAAAAGGTATCCTCCATCCATTTACCTAAAAGGAAAGTCTCGGTATGACTGAATTGAAGACGAGCATACCTGTCTGTAGCATCATATCCACCCAGTACCTCCCTGTCTTCCTCATCGATCGAGCTCATATTTCCAAACAAGGATGCCCGGCTCACACCTCTTCGGTAAGTCCCTTTGGAATCTAGAGAAAAGCTCACCCTTGGAGTTACCATCGTGGCATCCGCAGAGTTCCCGAAGAGAGAATTGAACGCCGTCACATTTTCCATCCTCAAACCAAACTCTATTCCCGGAGATAAATTATCATTTAAAAATAGATTTGGCTTTCCTCTCAGGGAAAGATCCAGAAATAAATTATCACCCTCAAAATCAACATTCGTCAACGCAAAGGTGGATGCATCATAGGATGAATATCCCATACCCACTCCTAAGGTGGTAAATTCCGGACGAACTAATGGGATGTAATAAGATCCAACTAACGAATGTCTTTCTCCGGTATTTGAGATGGTGTAGTTTACCCCCACCTGATCATCCATTCCGGTTAATTGATCGGTTCGGGCTGCAAAATTAAAAAGCCACTCCCCGGTCGATTCCGAACCGGAATTAGAAGTAGAAATTGAAAAATTTGCTCTCTTATTTCTCCTAGTCTGTACCACCGCCCGTACTTTTCCCGGCTCTGTACCAGCAGATAACACCACCCGCGAATTCCGCGAAGAGTGATTGGTCATATCCGAAAGATATTCCACCAATCCATTCATCACAGGTTCACCCAGTAATTCTTCTTCCTCCACAAAGCCCGCTATCCTTTGCTCCAGTCTCTCCCTCTCTTTGGGAAGTAACCCTTTGCCCTCCACCACCACTTCATCGAGAATTGAACACCACACCAAAATCTCCAGGGAAGAATCTCCAGACATTCTTCGGTCCTGTCCACTCACAGGATCAATCATCGTAGGATTAGGAAAAGCCAGCACCCCTTCAAATCCATAATCTTTAAGCAGATGAATAGAAATTTCAGCGAGATCGTAAAGATCCTGATCATCTAATTGTAAGACACCGGAAGCCCCCCTCATCAAATCAGAAAGAGCAATTTTTTCTTCATTTCCAATTGAAATGACCGCCTTTTTTAAATGTCCAAGATCCGGTAAACTTGGATGAACCTGCCCATAACGAAAAGAAATTTTCGAAACTGGATACTTTAATGATATCCTTTCTTCCTGTCCGCAAATAATCGACACCCCAGATAGGCAAAGTAAAAACCAAGCCAAGATTGGAAATGAAAGCAAACTATTATGACGCATGAATCTCTACGATGGGCAAACGAATCGAAAGTACAATTCATACTTATGAAATTCCTTTCAAGCAAGGATATCTTACCTAGACAAAAAAAGGAAAAAAGTATTTATCTTTTCTTATCTTGTTACGTTTGCATGAGTAATTATACTTAAGAATATGATTTTACTTTCGCCTGCAAAAACTCTCGATTTTAAATCGAGTACTCAAACTTCTATTTGTACACAACCTGAGTTTCTTAATTTATCGAAGGATTTAATTTACGGTTTATCTAAACTAAGCTCAGATGAGATCGCTGATTTAATGAGCATAAGCCCAAAACTTGCTGATTTGAATCGCGAGCGTTTTCATAAGTGGGAGATAAAGCATAATGAAGCTAACGCTAAACAGGCAATCCTCGCTTTTAAGGGAGATGTATATGAAGGATTACGGGCTTGGGAGTTTACGAAAAATGATTTTACTTTTGCCCAAAAACATCTGCGTGTGCTTTCCGGACTTTATGGAATATTAAAACCATTAGATTTGATCCAACCCTATCGTCTGGAAATGGGCACTGTCTATGCTAATCCAAAGGGTAAAGATCTCTATACCTTCTGGGGTGATGAAATTGCTAGGTCTATAAACAATAAGGTAGAAAAAACAAGCTTTGCTATGGTTATCAACCTTGCCTCACAAGAATATTTCAAAGCAACTAGACCAAAAGAACTGAAAGCAAATATCATTTCACCTACTTTCTTAGACGAGAAAAACGGTAAATATAAAATAATCAGTTTCTATGCTAAAAAAGCACGAGGTTACATGGCTAATTTTCTAATCACAAACCGTATTGAAAATCCGGAGGGCCTTTTGTCTTTTAAAGACCATGGCTATATGCATTCAAAATCAGATTCTACTGAAGAAAAGCCTGTTTTTGTAAGGAAAGAAAAAGACAGAGAAGCCGCCTAATTAGTCCGCCTGGGCGTCGCCAAACCATAATTCTTATGATACAGAATCTTTTGTTACAAGATTAGCTTTTCTTGAGTTAACAGATTTCCTTTGCATATCACGGTAGTAACTTGAGTTACCCCGCACCTTCGCTTTCCCTTTGCCAGATTTGCCTCCTTTTTTTCCCATTAAGGAAGCAACATTAGCTAAAGATTTATTTTTTTTTACAGTCATGCACCTCGGTTAATCCGATTAAAAACTGCCAATAAGTGTTCCATTCTTTCAGTAGAGCATTTCATTTCTTGCAAGATATTATTAATTCTCACTTGTTTCTCAGGCGAGATTTTGTGCACCTTACTTCTAAGTTCCCCAGAAATACTTTCACTGGACTGCCCTGCCTTTGAAGATGAATTAAAATCTTCTTTTGGTAATTCCTTAACTTTATTTACCATACTTTCTTATTTGCACAAGCGTTTGTGTAAAACAAGCCTAAAAAAAGAGTTTTCATTGATTTTTTTTATTTTTTTACCCTAAGGATTTCAGTAATTTGTCTTTTAGGGTCGGCAAACCGTCCTCTAAAAGAGCAGATATCGGATACAGTTCGATCTCAGAAAAACGCTTCTTAAATTCAGCAATATAAGCATTTGCAGTATCTTCATCGATCTTATTGCCAACCACCAAGAATGGTTTTGCATCTAATTCCGGGTCATATTCTAAAAGTTCTTTTCTTAAATGCTCAAAGTCGTCGCAGGGATTTCGTCCGTCGGTGCCTGCTAGATCAAGAAGGAATAGGAGTAACCTGCATCTTTCAACATGACGCAGAAAACGATGTCCCAATCCACGATTCTCTGCCGCACCTTCAATTAAACCTGGTACATCCGCCATTGTCAGAGTTTTATAATCTTCTTTGTAATCGATAACCCCAACAGTCGGGACAAGTGTCGTAAATGGATAGGAATCAATCTTCGGAGTAGCGTTCGACAGGATATTGAGGAGTGTAGATTTCCCTGCGTTGGGGAAACCAACAAGTCCTATGTCGGCGATCGTTTTTAAAGTAAATTTATATTCAACTTCTTCCCCTAATTTTCCTTCGGTGAATTGTCTTGGAGTCTGATTAATTGAACTTTTAAAAGTGGTATTCCCACGCCCTCCTTTTCCTCCTTCCAACAAAAGAATTTCCTGATTGTGATCAAGCAACTCACATACGAGCTCCCCTGAATCCATATCTCTTACTTCTGTGCCTAGGGGAACTTTCAATACGCAGGGTTCTCCTCCACGACCATTTTGATCGCTACCCCTGCCAGGGTCTCCATTTTTGGCCTTCCAGTG
Organism: Opitutales bacterium; assembly: GCA_028042835.1. GTDB lineage: Bacteria > Verrucomicrobiota > Verrucomicrobiia > Opitutales > Seribacteraceae > Seribacter. The sequence goes on from JAOFOL010000030.1 coordinate 27,735, forward strand.
CTTTTTAAAATGATAGTTTCTTAAATCTGATACATTTTCATCAGCTAATAAAATAAGATCTCCACCCTTTCCACCATTACCACCATTTGG
>JAOFOL010000031.1 GCA_028042835.1 Opitutales bacterium
AACTTCAAATCTCAACTTTGAAATGCTACCTATCAGGGGAGGTGATTTTTTTATGGGGAGCCCGCAAAATGACGCTAAACGAAGCAAAAACGAATTGCTTTCCCATAAAGTCAAAGTGTCCGATTTTTGGATGGGAAAATATGAAGTTACTTGGGACGAGTACGAGTTATGGATGATCAACCTCGATAAAGATAATCGCGAATACAATAACAAGCCTAGCGATAGAGGTGATGCGCTTTCTGATGCGGTTACAAAACCGACTGCTCCTTATGTTGATATGAGTTTTGGTATGGGCAAGAGTGGACATCCAGCAATATGCATGACACAACTATCAGCAAAGATGTACTGCATGTGGTTAAGTGCTCGTACTGGTGAGTTTTACCGACTCCCTACAGAAGCCGAATGGGAATATGCCTGCAAAGCAGGTACAACAACAGCTTACAGTTTTGGGGATGATTCAAAAGAGCTATCCAATCATTCCTGGCATGTGGGTAACAGTCGATTTCAATATCAACGGGTTGGTTCAAAGTCTCCCAACCCCTTTGGTCTTTATGACATGCATGGAAATGTTTGGGAATGGGTTCTCGATCAATTCACACCCCCACCGTCGAGTGTACCTTCCGGAATAAGGGAGAATCCTTTGGTCTCTCCGAATACTTTGTATCCCAGGGTTGTGAAAGGTGGGTCATGGGATGATGGTGCAGTAAGTCACCGAAGTGCATCTAGAATGGGCTCTGAAGAAGCATGGAAACAGCAAGATCCACAAATTCCGAAAAGTGTTTGGTATCATACGGATGCTTTATTTGTTGGATTTCGAGTCGTCCGACCCAGAGAGATACCCTCCATTGAAGATATTGAAAAATTTTGGCCCTCTGAAGAAGATATTAAAGCGATTCCAAGTCGCTAAGAATTAAGTTCTTGCGGAATAAAAGATTTTGGGGTCAATTTATAAAAGCCCTATGGATCAAGATCACTTTAAGAAAGATTCTCCAAGTAAGTTAACTTGTAAGAAAGGATTTGCCTTAGTTATGGCTCTTTCTTTGTTGAGTCTGGTTTTTCTTCTAGTAATTTCATTGGTAAATCTAGTTGGAATTGATTTGTCTCTTGCAGACTCCAGGAAAGAGAGAGTATTAGCCCAGGCTCACGCCCGAATGGGTATGATGGTTGCGATCGGAGAATTACAAAAACATTTAGGACCTGATACTCGTGTAACGGCTACTGCAGATATTCTTGATGAAAGAATTATTTCTAATAAAAAATACGAAAATCAGCTCTATTTAAAACAAGAGAGTGCTTCTTTAGATCAAACTATGATAGCACAAAATGAAGCGATTGACTTAAACGAAAATGGTCAGCTTGATGTGGTGCCATTTGGGCAAAAAAATTGGACGGGTGTATGGAAGCATCGAGCTCGGAGGAAAGGGGCATCAGATGAGCATCGTGCCGGAAAGCCTCTTCCTAAGAATCTAGAAACTTCTGACTCTATAAGTTCAATGGCTTTGGTGGACTCTGAATATGATCCACACCCTGCCATCGAAGTTTCTTGGCTCGTGAGCGGAAATGAAGGGTGGACTCAGAAACTTGCTCATATGCAAGGTACATCTGTTCAAGAATATGTGGAAGTTCCAGATGGGATAGCTAAAGAGCAAAGGGTCTTTTTAGAGGGAGGAGTGTATGGAAAAACAGATAATGCTTGGGATGATTACAGGCAGTCGATCGATTCACTTTCTCAAACCTACAATCATCCTTTAACTGAGCTACCTGATCCCGAAGATTCGGATGATACGGTTTGGATGCTGAAACGTCCTATTTTGGCTGATTCATTTGACCCTGAAAATCCGGAAAGATGGATAGACCATCTTAGAAGCGAGCCTATAAAAGTTAGAAAAACAAGGATTAGTTCTGCAGACTCAAGTGCAGACCCTCTCAGCACTCATGGTAGTTATGCCTATTGGGTATCAGATCAGGGTATTAAGACTAAAGTAAATATGGTAAACCCCCTTGAAGATTCAAGCACCGCAGAAGATAACGAAGTAAAAGCAACCATTGCGGTCGACCCAAATATTTCCGATGGCTCATTTGGTTTAGGATTTGATGCCCCTGCCAATAAGCCTTTTCACAAAGCAAAACATGTAAACATCGGTCTTCTTTCCAAAGATGAATTTCTGACGGGTGAAGAAGCAGAAAAAATAAATAAGATAGCCGCTAACTATCACTCATTAACTACCAACTCTTACGGTGTATTGACAGATACTCGTACAGGTGGATTAAAGCGTGATCTAAGTAGTGCTTTTGCTGGTACAGAGAACTGGGATGAGTCCTTGGAGAAATCTACTTTTAATTGGGTTAGTGATTTTGTGGGCTATCTTTACAAAGACCGAGTACATTATTTAAAGAGTGTCCCAATGGGGCCAAATGCAAAGGCGAATCAATGGAATGATACAGCGGCAACAGAATCTGTTAATGATTACAATGCAATACTTGCTGGTCCTTTATGGCGAACCCTTGGTTCATTCCACAATTTATATACCAAAATTAGTACTTCTAAGACCTCTTCTGGTCCGGCTATTGCTAATGAAGCTGCAGATCGTTTACCCAGAATTACAGGTGATAATTATGTATTATTTAATAGTTCAGACGGGCAGCCTCCTAGCAGCAATAATCCATTTTGGAACCAGATGAATATGCCTAGGAATACTGCGATAAGTTCTAGGCTGAATTATTTTAGAACTTTGGATAAGAAACCAGGTCCCCGTAAGCATTCTACGCAACCAGTTTTGATGGAAGTGAAATATTCCCATATTCCAACAATCAGCAACGGAATGCTAGCATTGGCGATGTACCCGTCCGTTGCTCTATGGAATCCTTATAATGTAGCTTTAGATATGGACGAATTGTTCGTCGAAGTTCCAATTCATCAGGTGAATATTAATGCATTTAACCCAAAAGATTTTGATCGTTGGAGAAAATGGTTTTTTTATGCTTTTAATCCAAATAATAATAACACTGGAGGTGGACCCGGTCCACCTAGACCACCGCCTTTCCCGCCAGGGTTCCCTGGAGGTGGGTTGCGGGGGCCCGTAGGTCTATTGGGTCTCGCTGGCCCTACCGGAAACTTAGTGAAGAATTTGTTTGCTCAGTCCCAGCTACGAGATGATCCATACCTTGGGGATAATCCCCTTCAATCATTCTTTAGTTATTTACCTAATTCACCACCTCATTTTAGGAGAAGAGGAGGAAGCTCAGGTTTTCAGCTGAAATATGATTTTGGTAAGTATATGGTGCTTCAAAGTAACAATCCGATAAATCGAACGAATTCACAGATTAACCCAGTCAGGGAGAGACATCTGTTACTTAAAATCGAGAACATGAGTTTACAGGCAGGCGAGAAAGCCCATTTTACAGTTTCAAATGAACAATATTGGGATTGGCAAGCTCGCCCTTCAAATACAAATAGACAGTATTTACAAGTTAATTTATCTAAGGGTGTAGATAGGCATCCTTTTATTTGCAGAACAACGCTGCCGGTTTCAAACAACGAACCTTTGGTAGTAGAATACAGCGTTGGAAGAATAGAAGGAATCCATCCATCTCAAATGGCGTTTTATGATGTTAATAACGCCTCGCGGGCGGAAAAGCCTCGTAGTGCAAGCGGCATTCCGGATCCTAAAGGGATAACGATGTATAGTACTTCACCATGCCTAAGCACGGTAGATAATTATCTTTTTTCTGCAAAACTTGTAGAAAATAGAAATCCAATTTTTAAAAATGGAAAGACATTTTCAGTCGATGGAGGTTGGAATGTCTGGCATCACCTATACGACCCGGTTACTCAACTTTCTGAAACTATAGACTTGGGTATCCAAGGTCAGGAGACTCTCCCGGGTAACGGTTTCAGAATTCGCTATAAACTTCCAGGTAACACCGATAAAATAGTTTTAGAACAGTTTAATTTGAGAGCTGCTGTACAGAGTTTTCAGGATGGTTTTGGAGGTAATTGGAAAGAAGAAAAATTCATGAGTTCGAGGTATCGTACTTTCCAGCCAGAATTATCAAGGAATATTCAAAATTCTAACGTCGAAGTCTATTCTTATAGAATACCAAGTGTGGACGACGATGGAAATGAAATCAAAGTAGAAGTTAGATTTAAGCCTTTATTTGCAAGGTTTTTCGATTTTTATGACCTTGGCACGATTGAACCTGGCGATAGCTTTGAAGATGTAATTTCACCGAGAGGCTCTCCTGATATGCATGGGGTAAACATTGCAGGTTACTCGCCATTCAATTTGAATAATCAGATAGTTCCTAAAATAACCTCGAATTCAAGTAGTATTGGTTTTTTTCATGATATAGATGAAGAACACGGACAGGGTATGGAGGCAGAAGAAAGTGCAATTCTTTTTGAAGTCCCAACTTCCCCAATGCTTTCAGTTTTACAACTCAGGCATGCTAACTTAAGCAATTATTCTCATGGTCCTTCCTATGTTTTAGGGAATTCCTATGCGAACCCACAGGTTGGCAGGTATAAAACATGGGGTAGAGTTCGAGCAATTTCCTGGAAACCGTTAAGTTCGGTTTTTGATATTGCAAATAATTGGTCCGCTTCTGATTTGTTTATGCAGAGTTACTCTATCGCTGGCTATAATAGATCTCCTTGGCAGGTTTTCATTGCGGACCGCAATCTTCATATGCCTAGAGGAATTAATAATTATGGTACCGTGAGGGATGTAGATGCTCAGAGTGAACATCAAAATACTACGGTTGATCATAGTTATTACGCTAACCGAGCTTTATTGGATGGATATTTTATGTCGGGAGTTGGAGTAGATAATTGGCAACCAAAATCAATTTCCCAAATGGAGGCCCAGGCGGCAGAAAGTTTCTCAAAAGAAGGCAATGAGGATTTATCATACAGCCCTTACCGAAACCCACGTTACAAACCGTATTGGGAAAATAGCTCAATAAGAAAAACCTCCTATGCAAATAAAAGTGATAGTGTAAATTCCGCAATTGATGAAGATTTCCGATATCAATCATTAGCTTCAGATATTCTTGTTGAAGGAGCATTTAATGTAAATTCCACTTCGGTTGATGCTTGGATCAGTCAGTTATCTTCATTAAGAGGGCTCTCGCTTCCTAATATTTCATCCTCAGCAACGGAAACTCCATTTCCTAGGTTTACCAATAATCCATCTCAAAATAGCTGGAATCAAGTAAGATCACTTTCAGATGAGGAAATAAGCCTCCTTGCGCACAGTTTAGTGGAACAGGTTAAATTACGCGGTCCATTTCTTTCTTTTTCTGATTTTGTTAACCGGAGGATTCAAGGTGTAGAGTCTAATCGTTTAGATAGTCATTTTAACCAATGGAGTAACCAGTTTCCTGAAAATAGAGATTCAGTCGTTGGCTTCCGTGGACCTGTACAGGCTGCCATTGCAGAATCCGAAATAAATCAAGCCCAATTTCTGAAACAGTCACCAGCGGGAAATTCTTTTACTGGCCAAAAAGGCGAGTGGCCAGATAACCCTATGGTCCCTTTTATTCCAAAGACCCGTTACACTGGAACAGACCAAGCACTATTCTTTAGGCTACCCAGTTCAATGGGTTTTATAAATTCTGAATTTGGATTACATGCTGTTTCTACTCAGCCCTATCTTCATCCATCTTATGTTTACCATACCTATGCAAATTTTAATACTAAATACGAACAAAGCTATGTTAGAGGGGAAGCAAAATTTGGAGTAGGCAAACAATATGAAGAAAATTATTTTGCAGGTACTGATGCTAATGGAAACAAACTTCCGGCAAATTTCGATGCCACTCCTCCATTTAGTTTTAAAGCAGGATGGGACGATTACAGTTCTGCATTCGAGTTTGGGGAAGCTCCGGAGAATTTGCTAGCCGTGGAAAATGTGGCTACAGCAGCGAATAAACCTGGATGGTTAATGCAGGCAGATGTTTTAAGCCCACTAGCTCCGGCAACCAGTGCTCGCTCCGATACCTTTACCATCCGCATTATGGGAGAGCCAAGGTCAAGACTTTCAAATCAGAGTGAATCGAGAGCGTGGATTGAAGTTACAGTTCAGCGTATACCCGATTACATAAAGCCTGAGCTTGACGCGCCTCATCATCGCCCACACGAACCTTTTGAAGATCGTAATTTCAATGGCTACTGGGATAACGACCCGAGTTTTATAGAACATTGGCTTGATTTAAACCAAAATGGAATGGATGAAGCAGGAGAGTCGACCGTGGTAGGTGCGGTTCCTGATTTACCTGGAGTAGGAAGAACAAACGAAAAAAATTGGTTTGCTGATGGACTGAATTCAGATCTTGAGCTTAACCCTGACTTGGAAGAAGAGCCTCCTGAAACTAAGTTTTCTAGAATGGGAATTAATCAGCGTTTTGGGCGAAAATTTAAAATTGTTAAATTTCGCTGGATAAAAGATCAAGATGTGTAATCTTTTGTTCTGCCAATTGCATAAATATATTTCGTAAGTTTTCCATGATGTTTGTTAAAAAACTCTTAAAGGTTTTCGCGGCTATCGCCATATCTAAAATGATCTTCGGACAATCCTCGGAGGTTAAGCCTACTGCAATTCTTCAGGCAGTTTGCTGGGATCGTTTTGCTAGCAAAAACCTTTCATACTTTCCTTGGGGCAATGATCGAGATGAAAATGCTACTAATTTGAATTTAAACATAGGGTTTAGTTCCCCTACCCTTCCCTTTGTGTATTACGGAGAATCGCCCATAAAATTTTTTGTGAAAGAAATGGATAGAGATCTACCAAAAGAAGAAACTGAGCAGTCTATTTTCAATCAGGTAGGTGAATTTGATTTTACTTCACGAAATGGAAATCCTGCACGCTATCTTCTCTTGTTTCTAACCCAGCAGGGTAAATCAAAAGTGAAAATATTTTCGATTTCACTCAAGCAAGAATCATTACCCTACGGAACATTTAATTGTTATTCTCAATTTAAAGAAAATCTTTACTTGGCCTATGGGAATCAAAAGCAGTCACTCGCTCCAGGTAAATCGGTTAGATTTAAGCAAAATGAATCCACAACTAACTCTTCTGAAATAAAGATATTTAGGCGAGAGAATGGGGATTACATAGAAGAAATTACAGAATATATAAAAGTAAACGAAGGCAGTAGGGGTATCGTATTTTTATCTCCTAACCGAAAGCGTTTGAAAATGAAGAGATATTATCTAAACCAGACACCTCCTGAATCTATGATAGGCTATGGTATTGAGGCAACAATTGCGGTTGAAAGAGGCGAGTATGAAAGCAATTCAACAAGTGTGGTTAATCCCATTCAAAATTAATTTTAGTAGTTACTTGATAAGTAGCTAGTTATGTCTGATTTAGTCTCTCATTAGGGATCTCAGCGAAGATGATTATTTAAACTATACTGACCTATCACCTTTTCAGCCTTAATTTAGGCAAAAGTCATGGTACTATAGGCAATTCTATCCGCTACTTTTATTCTGATGTTGAGGTGCTGGACCAATTATTTAATAAATTCTGATATTTGATAAAGCACAGAATTGTGGAGAGTAAAAAGGGTAAAAGGATAGTATAATTTCCAATACCAAAGAATTTTCAGGTTTTTTCTTTGGTACTACCAAAAGATTTCACGTCACTTGACTTAATATCAATTTATACACGCACTATTTATAGAAATACAAGGTTCAAATTACTTTATATTTATTTAAATATTTCTATTCTTTTCCATTTACAAAACCGAGAGTACTTTCATTTAAAAGAGTACGGTAGTAACAACCAGAACGAGCTTTACCATCTCTATTTTTCGTGTGGCATGCTCCTTTACCTCTTGGGACTACTTTATATAAAATTGAGTTTTGTTCACAATTAACACAGATCTCTATTATTTCAAGATAGTCCCCAGATGTTTTACCCTTAATCCAAAGTTCATTACGAGAGGTACTCCAAAAGGTTGCCATGTTTTCTTTTCGGGCAGTATCTAAAGCCTTTTGATTGGCGTAGCCTACAATAAGAACTTCTCCAGTGTGGGCGTCTTGAGCGATCGCTGGAATTATGTCCTCTTCACATCTTGCAACTTTTTTTAATTTCTTAAAGTCAAGATTAAGTATGGTGCCTTCTTCTAAAGTATGATGATCCATAGATATTAATGGGAGAATTTTAATCGTAAAATTTTAATTTAAATAAAAATCAGTTTAATTCATTCATTAATTGAGTAATCAATGATTGCATAGTCGGAAGTGAGGCTGCTGTATTTTCTGTAACCTCTTCATGGCTTAATTTTTCTTCGGATATTCCGGCTGCTTTATTTGAAATACATGAGAAGGCAATCACTTGCATACCCAATGCGTTTGCTACCATGGCTTCCGGAATAGTGGACATTCCTACTGCATCTGCACCTATTGCTTTGTATCCACGTATTTCTGCAGGGGTTTCGAATGCAGGCCCAGTAAGTCCCAGGTATATCCCTTTTTTAAGATCGATCTTCTTTTTCTTGGCAATTTTTTCCGCTAAATTAATTAATTGCTTGGAATAGACTTCAGTTTGATCTGGAAATCTTGGGATCAGAGGGTGTGGAATTTCTCCTATCAAAGGATTTCCACCCATGAAATTGATGTGGTCTTCAATGATCATAATATCGCCGACATTGAGAAATTCCGGTATTGCCCCGGCAGCATTAGTTAATACTACATTTTTACATCCAAGCTCTTTTGATAGAATAATTGGGTTGCGAATAGTTTCCCACCCCACCCCTTCATAAAAGTGCCTTCTACCTTGAAATATGAGACCATACCCTGTCTTTGTTTCAACGAGAAGCAGGTTGCTCTTATGCCCTTCAACTGTTGTACGGGAAAGACATTTAATTTTCTGAAAAGGTATTTCTCCTAAAATTTTTAAACCTTTGATTGCTTCAGACCACCCGGACCCGCAAATAAATGCTGTCTTAGGAACCTTTTCAGACCATTGTTCCCTGATGTAAGCAATACTTTGCCTAAGGCATTCTTTGCGATCGTTTGCCTTTTCATTCATACTTCAATGTTTCATTTCCTATCTTTATATCAAGCTGATTCTTCCCGTTTGCTACATCTGAAGATTCCGTCCTCCCAATAACTTGGGCGTCAATTTTTAACGATTTTGCAATATCCAATACAGTGTTTTCGTGGGCTGATTTACAAAAAATTTCTAATCTGTGTCCCATGTTGTAAACTTGGTACATTTCCTTAAGAGAGGTTTGAGATACTTTTTGAATTTCACGAAAAATCGGTGGCGGTCTAAATAAATTGTCTTTAATAAATTTTACTTTTGACCCAAAGCGTAAGCATTTCGTTTGTCCGCCCCCTGAACAATGAACTGCACCGATTAGTTCTGTCCCAATTTCTTCTGAAATTCTTTTGATCAGAGGAAGATAAGTACGCGTTGGGCTAAGTAAGGCCTGTCCAACTTTTAGTGCGGATTCAGGCAGATTATCATTCATCTTGTGAGGTCCACAATAAATATACTTTGGATCAGTTAATGGATCATGAGTTTCTGGATAGCTTTCAGCATAGTGCTTACTTAGAAGTTCATGCCTAGCACTGGTGAGTCCATTACTTCCGATTCCACTATTAATGAAATTTTCATAGGTCGCTTTGCCAAAGGATGAAAACCCGATGATCGACAGTCCTGAAGAAATTTTTCCATTATCAATAATTGAGGCTCTTTTGGCAACGGCAACTGCACAAGAGTCAACAGCAACCGTTCCAGTTATGTCTCCCACATCAGCTGTTTCACCCCCCCCACTCTCCACATTGATTCCTAGGTCTCGTAAAGTTTGTAAGAAACTTTCAGTACCTTCTATCAAGGATGCAAGTGCTTCTCCTGGGAAATTACGAGCATTACGGTTAACAGTACTGGAGATGACAATTTTATTCCAAATTCCTACGCAAGCTAGATCATCAAGATTCATTACAATACTATCTTGTGCTATTCCTTTGAAAACATCAGGGTCTCCATTTTCTTTGAATGCGAGATAAGCAAGTATAGATTTAGTACCTGCACCATCGGAATGAATTACATTACACAGGTCAGGGTTCCCAGTGAGTAAATCTTCAGTTACTTTACAAAAAGTACCTTCGAAGAGGCCCTTGTCCATATGGTCGACTACTGCATGTACTTCTTTCTTACTCGAAGAGACACCGCGTTTGGAATATCTATTATTTTCTTCCATTTATCCATCTTGACTGATCATAATCTTATTCAAAAGCAATTATTTTTTGTTTACATTTCTTTGTGACTTCAAAACCTAGAGTACAAACATATGGCAATGCGTATTCTTTTTTAAAGAATTCTTCCTTATTTCTGAACAGAAATGAAAGTATGAATAACTTGTTTTGGGAAATTACTAAAAGGTGGAAAATGGGAAGTACGATCAATTGGGCCGGTAATATTTTTAGCAACCATAGCATAGCACTAAGTGCCATCCTGACACCCGGTGATTATCTTCTACTTTCAGAAGGAAAGGTGAACTGTGTTGAAAAAGTATTTCAATATGGAAAATCTATGTCGTGGAACCTTAATGGTGTTACAGGTCCAAGTGTACATGCTGAAAAGTTTGCAAATTTGTGGAAAAATAGAAGCGAGGGAAATAAAATCAATATAAGGAAAGATTTTATAATATTCTCTTCAACGAATACGATGTTTAGTGCAGTAGATAATTTGGGTTTATCACTTCAAAAAGCTACGAATTTCGAATGGCCAAGAATTAGATTATGGGCATCCCAGTTTGCCTATGAATCTACGCCCCAATTGGATGTTAATGCATCTATTCTGATGGCTAAATCGATGCTTAATCAGAAAAATTTATTCCTTTTAAGAAAAGGTGATAAAACCGTTGGTATGGGAGGCTTCGGTAGGTCTACGTTGAAAAAATCGGTTATAAACATGATTTACATTTCCGAAGAATATCGCAGTAAAGGGTATGGGGCAACGCTTTCAACGAATTTAATCCAGCAAGCCCGAAAAAACGGATTTTCGGGATGTATTATGTTTAGTGACTATTTAGAAACGGATAATTTATATAGGAATTTGGGATGTAAGGAGGTAGGACGCTTTAGTGAAATTAAATTTAATGACTGAAAATCTTTTTTTTAATTGGCAGTCATGCCCAGGTTGCCGTCTCTGAAGGTTACCGACACTTTTGTTCCTGTTGGGAGGGCTTTTCCATCTTTTATGATCTCGCCATTCTGGCCTCGTATATATGTAAATCCTTTTTCTAAAGTGTTTTGCAGGCTCGAGCCTTCCAGTCTGCTTCTTAGGTAGCAGAGTTTTTGTGATTCTTTTTCTAAAATTCTTTTTGCTGATGTAGTAAGCCTGTTTTCCAGGTCATCGAGCTGTTGTTCGCTTCTTTCAATCTTGTTTTTAGGTGAGCCGAATTTAAGTTTGGCTTTTAATAGTTCAAGTTGATCGTTTAAATTGTGAAAATAATTACATTTAATCTCTTCAAGCCGTTTTTCTAGAAAGGAAGCTTTCTCAATTTCTTCTAGATAAAGGGAGCTTATTAGTTCTGCAGCTGCGGATGGTGTTTCTGCTCTTAAGTCTGCAACAAAGTCAGACAAAACAAAATCAGTCTGATGTCCGACAGCAGAAATTACTGGGATTTGAGATGCCGAAATGGTTCGAACTAGTTTTTCGTCGTTAAAGGCCCAAAGGTCTTCCACGGAGCCTCCACCGCGCGATATAACAATTAGGTCAAGTGAAGGGGAGAACTGGTCAATTTGACCAAACGCCTTAATCAGATTCGCAGGAGCAAGAGAACCCTGAACAAGAGAGGGAAAAAGGAAAACCTCTCCTTTCCAGTGTCTACGCTCAAGAATCGTTAAGAAGTCATGTATCGCAGCACCTTCAGGTGAGGTAATTAATCCTATGCGAATGGGAAAAGATGGGATAAGCTTTTTATTCTCAGGTTCAAATAATCCCTCTTTTTCAAGAAGTAGTTTTAATCTTTCGAATTCTAAACGCAGATTTCCTATTCCATCTTGCATCAAATGTCTTACCCTTATCTGGTAATCTCCCCTTGGTTCGTATGCCGTTATATCTCCAAAAGCAAGATATTGAGTGCCTTCCTGGGGGGACTGAGGGAGGTTCCTTGCGTCACCACGAAAAAGAACTGCTTTGATTTGGGCTGAATTATCTTTGAGTTGAAAATAGTAATGGCCACTTGAATGTGCTTTGAGATTAGAAACTTCGCCACGAACCCATACCTGACTGAAATTCTTTTCAAGGACTTTTCTAATTGATGAATTAAGTTCTGAAATTTCCCAGATTCTTGAATCCTCTTCGTGTGTTTGAAAAAGCTCAGATTGCATTTTTTTTCTTTTTGATAATAACTTTTCCTACAACAATAACTACCACAATGAGACTTAAGCCTGCAAACAAGTTCAAAAGGTTTCCGCTTATCAATCCAGCTGCAGCAAAAATATATCCAAACGAAGATACTGCAAGAATCGGAACAGAAATGAGTAAATATTGGTAGAAAGGCATTTTGATAGCCCCAAGTATGTAATTACTAAAGATAAAAGGAATACCTGGTGTAAGCCTCAGGATCAGGCTCCAATTCACAAAATTAATGTTTTCGCTTTGAGGTATTTTGACAGGTTTGATTTTAAATAAGCCCATCAATCGGTTTACGAATGACATTCCACAAATTCTTGCCAGCCAATAGGTCCAGCAACAATTTAAGCTTAAAGAAAGAGTTCCAAGGGAGGCTGATAGTAGTAGACTTTGGGATTCGCCCCAAATCCCGGCAAAAGCGAGAAGTGGACTAACGGGGAGAATAAATGCAGGCAAAATAATAATTGCAACGAATAGAAGCGGACCATTCTCTATAAGAACATTCGAAAAGGTGTCCCATATTTTATAAATAAAGATTTTATGTTCTGATTTAAAAAAGCTGTCCGATGAGAAAAGGAGGACAAAAACCGTTAGTAGTACTACGCAGATCATTACGAGCAAGAGGCCTTTTCTTGCATTCATTTTCAAGGAACTTACTAAAGGTTATTCTTTGGAAGAATTAAAATCAAAGTCTTCGTTATTCCACGATTCAAAATGAAATGTAGAATTAGAATCATTGACTGAATGATTGTCGCTATTTGCGTTTTTCCAAGAGTTGTAAAAAGGAATCATTAAAAAAGTCAATACTGCCAAAATCGATATCCATAATAGTAATTCAATTTTAGAAAATCCAAGTTTTTTTTCCCTGTAATTTAACATTAAACCTTTTATGTATTGGAAAGCTTAACTCAACAAGTAAGAATTTACCCTTTAAGTTTTAACCAATAGAGAATGCCTGGAACCAAGATACCGATAAATGAAACTAAACCTAGAATTATCTGGGCTTTTAGTGCTTTTTTTCTGTTTTCAGGAGTGTCAGGTGACGGAGGTTGCCCCCAATCATCATCGTCTTTTGGTTCTTGCTCTTTTAATTGCTTTTGCATCTATGGATTAATTTATCTAGAAGAGTGCTTTTAAATTAGCAACTACAACAAAATTATTTACTAATGTTTGAGCAAGTCACAGTCATCGGTCCCGGATTACTAGGTGCATCTTTGGTTCTGGCTATACAAAAAAGAGGTTTGGCTAAAAAGATTGTCATTTGGGCAAGAAGTGAAAAAACAGCTGAAAAAGCTCGTAAAAAATTACCAGTAGACCGAGTTGAACAGAATCTGGAAAACTCGGTGCGAGGTAGTGATTTCGTGATCATTTGCACACCAGTAGAAACAATAGCAGCTATTTTAAAAAAGATTGCTCCCATTGTAGAAGAAGATTCGATTGTAACTGATGTTGGAAGTGTTAAAGCATCAATTTGCCGGGAAGCTGAAAATTTATTTAAATCCAGAAGTGCCTCATTTATCGGTTCTCATCCCATGGCAGGATCTGAAAAATCTGGAATGGAAAACGCTGACCCAAATTTATTTATTAATCGGTCATGCATTGTCACTTCTCTTGCACCCAAGCTAGAATTGGGAACAGATAAACTTTTAGATTTTTGGGCTGGACTTGGAATGGTTGCTTACAGGTTAGGACCAAAGGAGCATGATCAAAAGATGGCACACTTTAGTCACTTACCGCATTTGGTATCTTCTATTCTTTCACATTCAATAAGAAACCATACTGAAGATGCAGGACAGCTTTCTGGGCAAGGTTTACGGGATACAATTCGGATTTCAGGAGGTGACCCATTTTTGTGGACGGGGATTCTTTCTGAAAATAAAGATAATTTATTGGATAGTCTTGATAAGTTTGAAGAGTCGCTGAAACTTGCAAGGTCGATTCTTACGGGTCAGCAACGGGAAAGCCTTTGCTCTTTTCTTGATCAAGGTGCTCAATTTAAAAAGTCATTGAAGGGATACGAATGAATTCGATCCTAGAAATTATTCCTTTTACTAATCAATGCAAGGGATCGGTAGTAATTCCGGGATCTAAAAGTATATCAAATCGTGCACTGCTTCTATCATGCTTTTCAGAAAATAAGGTTCATTTACATGGGGTTTTAAAAAGCCAGGATGTTGATCTTATGATTTCAGCACTTAAAAGTGTTGGTATTCAAATTAAAGAAGATTGGGAATCTAAGAAACTAGAAGTTAAGGGTTGTCGGGGGATTGCACCGATAAGGAAACAAAAGATTGAAGTCGGAAATGCGGGTACTGTGGCACGCTTTTTGACAGCTTGGCTAGCCGTTCAGGAGCAAGCTGAATACAGCTTGGATGGCTCAATCGAAATGCGAGAAAGGCCAATTGGTCAGTTAATGGAATTCTTTCAATCGGAAGGAATTGAGATTAATTATCTTGGAGAGAACGGTTTTTTCCCTTTTCGCATGAACACGAAAAAGCCTAAAACTTCTTATTGGGAAGTGGATGCATCAAAAAGTAGCCAGATGCTTTCCGCCTTGATGATGATTGCTCCATTGTTGGGCGAGTCCCATAAAATCAGATTTCCTCAAGGGACGGTATCAAAGCCTTTTTTACAGATTACGAGTCAGATGATAAAAGATTTCACTGGTGACGAGGCTTACTATTGTGGCATTGGAAGTAAGGAGATTGAGATCGTTGGAAAATACTTACGAAGTGATGACTTTACATATTTAGTCGAACCTGATGCTACTGCCGCGAGTTATTTTTTAACGCTTCCGCAAATTATTGGTGGTTCATGTGAAGTCATAGGTGTCTGGGATGATATGCTACAGGGTGATTCTAAATATTCAGCAATCCTTCGTGATCAAGGGGCAAAAGTCGAAAATGGCCCCAAGGGACTTATTTCTCATCGGGATAAAATGCTAAAAGGAGGGAAATATGATTTTAATGACATTTCAGATACATTTCTCACCCTTGCAGCCATTAGCCCGCTACTTTCAACCCCTCTAGAAATTTATGGAATCGCACATACTAGGTTACAGGAAACGGATCGAATAAGTGCCATGACAAATGAACTTAAAAAGTTAGGGCAAGAAGTTACAGAAACCGAGGATAGTATTGAAATAAAACCAAATTTAAATAAATTAAAGAAGCTTGCGCGAAATAAAATTTCAATTGAAACCTACGAAGATCATCGCGTAGCAATGTCATTTGGCATACTTGGATCTTTTGATTTATTTGGCACAGGTGAGCCCTGGATGGAGATTAAGAATCCAGGTTGTTGTTCCAAAACCTTCCCTGATTTCTTTGAACAACTTGAAGATTTAAGAATAGAGTCTACCACTTTATAAGATGAGGGATTTTACCACGATATCTATTGATGGAGGGGCTGGTACTGGAAAGTCTACACTTTCAAATTTATTGTCTGAGAGAAATAATTATTTATATGTTGAGACAGGTTCTCATTATAGGGCGTTAACTTGTATTCTTTTAAGGGAAGGTGTAACCCCTGAAAATGCGACTAGTTTTGTAAATGAAAATTCTGTAGCTATTGATTCAGAAATAATTAAAAAAAGATCATATATCGTCATTAACGGGTCCAATTTTATTTCAGAAAATCTTCGAAGTCATAGTGTGAACGAAAATGTATCTTATTTTGCTGCTATTCCAGCACTACGAAACTCACTTTTTAATTATCAGCGGTCTCAGGTTGAAGTAGCTCGAAGAGAAAATTTTAAAGGAGTTATTTTGGAGGGTAGAGACATTGGGACGAAAATATTACCTGACGCTGATTTAAAAGTATTTTTGCATGCAGATTTAAAAACCCGAATCAAAAGGCGAAGCACGGATGGAGAATCGGATACCATAATCAAAAGAGACCAAATAGACAGTAGCCGTAAAAATGCCCCTCTTGCTTGTGCAGAGGAAGCAATAACTATTGATACGGCGAAATTTTCAGAGCAGGAAGTTTACCAAATCGTAATGGAATCTATAAATTCTATCTTATGAATTTGATATATCGAGTAGCTCAAAATGTATCTTTTGGCTATCTGAATATTTTTCATGGATTTAAAGTTAGTGGTTTGAATAATATACCAAAGGATGGGCCGTTTATCGTGGCGTGTAATCATGCAAGTTACTTAGATCCTCCGGCAGTTGGATGTAAAATACCAAGAAATTTACATTATTTTGCTAGAAGCTCGCTTTTCTTTTGGCCATTAGGTCTCCTGATAAAAAAACTTAATTCAATACCGGTCGACCGTGCGCAATTAGATCTGAGTACTTTACGTAAGGTACTTAAAATCTTAAAGGATGGTGAACCCATCTTAGTTTTTCCAGAAGGCACACGATCTTTTGATGGGGAGATTCAGAGTGCTCAAAAAGGGTTGGGACTATTGGTTTCTAAAAGTGAAGTACCTGTAATCCCGTCACGCTTACATGGTGCCTATAATGTATTAGGTAAAGGTAAGGTCGTGCCTCGCCTTGGTAAGAAATTATATTTGAATATTGGAGAGCCTATAGTCTTCAAAGATACTGGTAAAAGTTTAAACACGAAGAATAGATATCAATTTATATCCGACCATGTAATGAATGAAATCAGGAAGTTGTAGTTTTGGTTGAATTTAAATAAAAACGTAAATTTTCGTCAATTCGGCCATTTATATTTTCGCAATTTTCAAATACAAATTTTCGCCCAGTAATTTTTTCATATAAAAAGATATATCTAAGTGAAAGTTCAACCACTAACTCACGAGGTGCTGATGGCAAAGTTTTATCATCATAAGGATTGCAATTATTTTTAAACCAAATACGCAAAAATTCTTTATCTATATTTTGTGGCTCCAGTCCGTTGGAAATTCTTTTTTCCAAACCTTCGTCGATCCAATATCTACTTGAATCTGGAGTGTGTAATTCGTCCAAGGCAATTATATTTCCATTTTCATTCAGACCCATTTCGTATTTTGTATCAACTAAGACTAATCCATTTTCAGATGCTGTTAATTGGCCAAATTTAAACAACTGAAGTGCTTTTTCCGAAGCAATTTCCCAGTGTTCTTTTGACATCCATTTTTCTTCGATAATTTCTTTCGGAGAAATTGGTCTATCGTGCTTTTCTTCTTTTGTGGTCGGTGTAATTACAGGCTGTTTCAATCGGCTATTTTTGGTTAGACCATCAGGAAAGTTAATACCGCAATATTTTCTTTTCCCATCCTGATATTGGGTCCACAGGGAGGTATTAGAGGTTCCTGTAATATATCCTCGTACAACAAATTCAATAGGGAAAGGCGTTGCTTTCATAGCAATCGTTACATTGGGATCAGGTACTGCAAGGATATGGTTCTCAATAATATGATTAGTTTTCATAAACCACCATTCAGCGGTTTGGTTGAGGACTTGTCCTTTGAATGGAATTGCAGCAAGAATACGGTCAAACGCAGATTGTCTATCTGTAGTTACGAAAGCAAAAGAATCCCCCAAGTTGAACCGATCACGGACTTTCCCTTGATACTCGGACGAGAAATCTAGTTTTGTTGTAGTAAGGCAGTTCTCGATGTTATTTTCAATTTCCTGCTTGTATTCGTGATTAGTATCGAGTTCATCAATTTTCATTGGGTTGATCTAGTCTCATAACGATACAAAATTCAAGCCTAACGGTTTATAGTTATCTCGTTTAATTGACGATAATGTGTTCTCCTGTTAGAAATTACTCATCTTTATTAAAATATTTCTGTTATGAGTGATGGTATTTACGATTTAATTGTTTTAGGAGGAGGTCCAGCAGGTTACGCCGCTGCTATTCGGGCAGGTCAACTTGGGAAAAAAGCGGTAGTAGTTGAAATGGAGCGGGCTGGTGGAACTTGTTTAAATTGGGGCTGTATTCCGTCAAAAGCACTTCTTAAAAGTGCAGAAACGTATCAAAATCTTTTGCATGCTGAAGACTTCGGAGTTTCATCTAGCGAGGTAAGGTATGATTTTGAAAAAGTGATGGGCCGATCGCGAAAAGTGGCTAACCAGATGGGCGGTGGAATCGAATTTTTATTTAAGAAAAACAAGGTGGAATACATTGTTGGCAAGGGAATGGTACACGCTGCCGGAATGGTAGAGGTTACGGAAGGAGAAAAAGCGGGAACCTACCTGAAGGGTTCTAAGGTTATGATTTCTACTGGTTGTAAACCTAGAACTTTACCTGAAATCGCTGTTGATGGAAAGAGAGTGATGACATCCCGCGAAGCTCTGGCAATGACTGAGCAGCCAAAGAGTATCGCGATTATGGGTGCCGGTGCGATTGGTGCCGAGTTTGCTTATTTTTTAAATGCTTTCGGGACAAAAGTGACGCTTATCGAAATGTTGCCTAAAGTCCTACCCGTAGAGGATGCCGAAATATCTGCTGCTTTACATAAATCATTTACAGAGCAGGGAATTGATTGTCGGATGAGCACGCGTGTTGATTCGGTCGAGGTGGGAGAAAATTCCGTTTTGCTTACATTGGGCAATGATCAGGGCAGTGAAAACCTTGAGGTTGATTCCCTCTTGTTGGCAATTGGAGTTGTCCCGAATCTTGATGGTGCGGTTTCTGACAAGCTAAACTTGGATTCCGTGAAAGGTTATCTGAAGGTAGACGAAAACTACGAAACCTCAGAATCCGGAATTTATGCTACCGGTGATATTGTCGGTCCTCCCTGGTTAGCTCATATTGCCACCTATCGTGCAATACAGGCTGTTAATGGAATGTTTGGTCATTCGCAACCTGTTCCAGTTGATGCATTTCCTGGTTGTACCTACTGTCAGCCTCAGGTTGCAAGTATTGGTTTAACGGAGGAGAAGGCAAAAGAGGAAGGTATCGAATATAAAGTCGGTAAGTTTCCTTTTGCGGCATCCGGGAAAGCCGTAGCGGTGAATCATTCAGAGGGCTTTGTGAAGGTAATTGTGGGTAAGAAATACGGAGAGATTTTAGGGGCTCATATTATCGGATCAGATGCTACGGAGTTAATCACGGAGTATGGATTGGCGATGAAATTGGAAGCCACTGTAGACGAAATTCATGGAACGATTCACGCTCACCCGACTATGAGTGAAGCCTTGGCTGAGGCCGCTGCTGCCGCTCATGGGGAAGCTATTCACATTTAATTAAATTTTTCCTGAAGCAACTTTTCTGGTTGGTAGCCCTTCTTTTATTTGGGTCGGCGAATGCCAGTAAAGTTGGGGTTAAAACATGTCGCGTTATGACTTGGGTTCCTCCTTACGCGATAGATGTATGCAGGGCACGCTTAGATCAATCATTCGGAGGTACGGGGATGAAAGATGGTCTTACCCAAATAGGTCTTCAGTTCTGGCGTCCTACAAGTAAAGGTCAAATTGAGTTAGTTGATAATTTTAAGCCAATCGATGATTCAACCATTATAAACTTTCGTAAATGGGGTAATGTTCACGATATTCGAGTGTTGCTTTGCATTTATAATGGAGATCGTGAGGGTTGGAACTGGAATTTAGCCAAAAATGCATTTAGTTCTAATCGAAAAAAATTCATTCAATCCTTGGTTGCTGAAACCGTGCGACTTAAGTTAGACGGGGTTGACATCGACTTTGAAGGTAAGGGGAAATGTGAGGATGATAAGAAGGCATTTGTTAAGTTTATTTTGGAGCTATCCATTGCACTTAAGGCGAAGGGAAAGGAGCTTACGGTCGATAGCTTTGCATACAAGTGGAATGCACCAAACCAAGGATGGTGGAAGCTGCTACTTCCATACGTTGATGCTCTTCATGTAATGGGTTATTCAGAAACCGGATCAAAATCAACGAGTTGGAGATCTTATGATTTCCTAAAAGCGGCCGCGGGAAAGTATTCCTCCAAACTTCTCATTGGAGTTCCTAGTCATGCGAGCAATTGGGAGAAGGCTTTAGTTCATGAGCACCTCGAATGGATCGCGAAGGATCCTTCCGTTGGCCTTGCAATTTGGGATGCCCAGCTCAAAGATCCTAAATGGAGAACCAAAGAGATTTGGCAAATTATTTCAAGAATTAAGCAAGGCGTAGATTATAATCGTACTGATTCACCTTCTATTATTTTTGAGTAGAAGCAATAGGTTCGCTTGAGTAAATAATTTGATTCCCATTAACGAATATTAATCAAAATTATAAAATACATTTAAATTTAAATATATTTTAGGCGGATGATGAAACCCTAGTAATAGTTTAATTTGTTTAATTCTTATACAAACGTTTTTTAAAGTCGATCGAGTCGGCCTGTGATTCAAAATGTTTTTTATCTTACCCGTTTCGGATTCCATTATTTTATTGGGATTCAGAAATGACCCAAAAGTCACAACTAGCAAATTTAATTTCTTCTTTTTGTATATCTAAAGTAATGATAGCGAAGTGTGCATTTCAATTTCAGGTAAGCGATTTATCTAGTTATCTCTAGAAAAACCAATTTTAATGAATTTCCTACCTTGAGTGAAACTTCGGCCGTTTTGGATAAAGAGGGGGAGTTATGTCTTTAAATTTAATATTTGAACTCTTGTTAATCTGGCCCTTATTTTATAAACAATAGATACAGACCGATCGTGACTATCCTTACGGGTTAGAAAGTCTTCAGATATTTCCAATAAACATCTACCTTTTCGTTTCAGTTCTGCCGCTATCTGCTTCTGATCTTTTCTTGATATTTTGGGCTTTTGGTCTCAAGTTGAAAACTAATTTGGGTAATCTGTATTTAAAAACTCAATTCTCAGTTTCAATTTAATTACAATTCATGCAAAAAATATTTCAGTTAACCGATTCAAAGATCAAGCTAACAAGGCGAGTGGAAGCGATAAAAGGTGATGTCAGAAAATACATCAAAAGAGAAAGGAAGAAAAAACTACCGGAAGGATTTGATTTTTGGGACTTTAATTGTAGTTTTGGGGATTCTGCTGTCGAAAAGAAAAAGATTCATGTTACTGAAATTGTGAAATTCATCGACGATGCTGCATGCCGCAAATTAGATTGTTTCTACTTAGAGGTTTTATCAATAGCAAGGAGTAGGTCGAAATACCCAAATCATGAAGATGTAGGGAAAACCGACAAGAAATCGAGCTAAAGCATAGTAGAGGAACTCTATGGATCTATTTTTCGAAAGCCGTAGTTGTCAATGTTGGTAGACAAAATCTTGAAAAAGGTTTTAAATATAAATATTAATTTGGATATGATTTGCGTGGTACAGTTATAGTATTTTTACCAAGATTAAAAAATAAAAATATTTATTTAAATTTAATCAAATGCTGGTTTCAAAGCCCTTTCTCTGTTCTCGCTTCTGCCATTGGTTCGCATCATCGTCTCCGATGATTTGTTCCTTTTTTGGGTTCCATTTTAGCTTTCTTCCAAGGCGGATGGAAATGTTGGCCAAGTGACAAGTGGTCATGGCATTGTGATGAGTATACACATCTGATATAGGATCGGAACGATCTTTCATGCACTCGAAGAAATTTTCCATATGATTGGTGGTCTTCTTTCCTTTGTAGATTTCAGAAATAGTGTCAGAGGAGAGCGGTTTCTCCTTGAGTTCGTCAACGGCTGGGCCGCTAAGTTTCCCACGGCTTACAAATAAGTTTCCTTTTGAACCTTCAAAGAGGATGCCATTTCCTTCTTCGGACTTGCTGACAATATTCATCTCCACCTTCTTCGGAAACATGCACTTGATGTGAAAGTTGTGAGAGGTGTTGTAGTGATTATCTTTTGTAGGCATCCCATTTTTGAGAGGGATTGGATGCTCTCCTACAATAGGCTCCAGAGATAGAACCCCCTGCCCTACTCCATTTTGTTCTAGTGCCCATTGGGCAATATCCACATGATGGGCTCCCCAGTCGGTCATTTTACCTCCGGAATATTCATACCACCAGCGGAATTGGTAGTGACAGCGTTCTTTTATATAATCTACGAGGGGAGCTTGACCTAGCCACATGTTCCAATCGATATTGGAAGGCGGATCAGATTTTTTGAAAGGTCCACCTTGTGGACCGCCACCAATATTACAGGTTACCTTTTTAATTTCCCCGATTCTTCCTTCGCGGATAATACCAATAGCGGTAAGAAATTTTTGGCCCATTTCACTTCTTTGCTGAGTTCCTACCTGAAAAACCCGCCCAGTTTCTTTGGTTACCTTACAAATCTGTTTCCCTTCCTCAATGGTCAGAGTTAATGGTTTTTCGCAGTAAACATCTTTGCCTGCCTGCATTGCATGTATTGCAATCCGAGTATGCCAATGATCGGTTGTTCCAATCGTGACGAAATCAATGTCCTTCCGATCGAGAATCTTTCGATAATCCTCATAGCCAGTTGCTTTTCCTTGTGCCAAAGATTTGTTGACCCTGTCTATGCGTTGAGTATCAAGATCACATACTGCTACGATGTCTGAGAGCCTCCGTGCACTATTGGCTATGCCTGCACCTCTCCC
Organism: Opitutales bacterium; assembly: GCA_028042835.1. Taxonomy (GTDB): domain Bacteria; phylum Verrucomicrobiota; class Verrucomicrobiia; order Opitutales; family Seribacteraceae; genus Seribacter. The sequence goes on from JAOFOL010000031.1 coordinate 22,830, forward strand.
ACCCACTCCGATTGCACCGAAGCGTAAGCGTTCATTTGGCGATTTATCTTCTGCAGATGTAATGAATGGAAAGGTGGAGGATGCAAGAATTCCAGCAGTTGCCCCAAAAGCTGAATTACTGAGGAATTGACGACGATTAAGATTATTATGACTCATAGAGTGAACCCTTTCATACATGTACCCCTTAAAT